>CAZTTW010001142.1:0-1893 GCA_964616265.1 uncultured Myxococcales bacterium
TTCTCGACGGCACGGAAGAGCTCGTCGAACCGCTGCTGGTTCGTCGCCCGCGCGTCTTGCTTGCTTACAGCGCCGGACGCCGGCCGAGTCTCGCTGGCCATCGCACGACCTCCTTGCGCTGAACCGTCCGCAGCACCGTCTCGCTGAACGAATTGATCGAAACATACTTGGCGAAAAAGCGCTCGAGCACCGAGCCCAGGAGAAAGACGCCCGAGCCTTCGAAGGCCGTCTCGTCGAGGGTCAGCGTGACTTCGATGCCGCGCCCGAACGCCACCGGGCCCGACACGGGCAATCGCCGGGTAATCGAGCGCGACGAGACCGAGTGCACGCCATCGATTTGCTTGCGCACGATGGCCTCGCTGGCGTCGCCGTAAAGCGAGAGAAGCTCGCGCAAGGCCGGGGCACCGCCGCCGTCGGCGTCATCGGTGATGGAGAGGTAGTTCAGCGCCAGGTGACTGATGAGCCGCCAGGTCGGATCGCCCTGCACGTGCGACGGGCGCGGCGGCGTCGGCCCTGCCACGCAGCGGACGGCTTGCACCGGCGCGCCTGATTCGAGCAGGAAGTCGCTGTTGCGCTGGCCGACGGGAATATGAAGGCTGAGGTCGCGGTTCGTGCACAGCGTGCCGATGGCGAGTTGCTTGAGCTGCGGCCTGATGGGCGCCTCGGTCGCGTCCACGAGGTCGATGAAGACCTCGCTGCCGATGTAGCTCGAGCGGGCGCCTTGCGCGCGCTGTTTGGTGGACAGCATGCGCGGCTCGCGGCGTACGGTGTAATAGCTCGACATGTTCTCGGCCGCGACCGAGTCGTGCAGGGCATAGAAAGACAGAAACTCCTGCTTTTCGTCACCGCTCGTGCCGTAGCCGAGCACTTCGGTCAGCTGGAAGACCTCGTAGTCCATGGGCCGCGTGCGGTCTGGGACCACGTGGTACTCGTATTCGCTTTCGGTCAAGTGAATGCGGTCGGTGCGCTTGGGGAATAGGTTGATGGCCGGCGTGCAGAACAGGTCGAACTGCCCGGGACCGACGGCCTTTTCTAGCCGGCCGTCTTGCGCGTCGAGGACGATGACGATTTCCAGCTCGCTCGTGGTGCAGCGTTTTACCGCCGCCTTGAGACCGTGAAGATTCGCGAAAAGGAAGCGGCTGGGAAAAGCAAAGTACTCCTGCAGCAGCCGGTAGCCTTGGAACGAGCGTGGCCCGTAGGGCAGAAGCGCCTGCTCGTCGTCGAAGCCGAGCGGCTGTACCGGATCGTCGAGAATGATTTCGCTCGCCGACGCACCCGCGCCGGCCGGGCGCACGATGAGCGCCACCGTGTGCCCGAGCAGCAGCTCGTAGATGCGCATCGCAACCTCATCACCGCCGCGGAGAAAAATCGGCAGATCGTCGAGCGCGATTTGGTCGAAGTTGAGTCCTGCGGTGGCGTGCAGCTTCAAGCGCAACGCCGCTTTGGCTTTTACGGGCAGCCGCAGATTGCCGAGATCGCCCAGGAACGAGGTGTACTCCGCGCTGGTGATTTCGAGCGGCCAGAGCGTCACATCGTGGGCAGTCCGGTATTCGCAAGCGGTCTGCTCTCCGCGACCGATGAGGCTCTTGAGGGCGGAGCCGCGCGGTACCTTGAAGCCGTCGGCGAGCGCGCCCTCCGTGAGGCTCGGCTGCAGCTGTACGACGGTCATGGATGGCGTTGGCGCCAGGTAGTGCGGGTACACCATGTGCAGAAGGTGCTGCGCGAAGCGCGGAAATTCCGCGTCGATCTTCATCTGCACGCGCGCTGTCAGGAAGGCGAACGATTCCAGCAAGCGCTCGACGTAGGGATCGGTACACTCGAGCGATTCAATGCCGAGACGCCCGGCGATTTTCGGGAATTCCTTGGCGAACTCCTGGCCAGTCTCGCGAATGT
>CAZTTW010001143.1:0-1892 GCA_964616265.1 uncultured Myxococcales bacterium
TTCAAGTCCCGTCCACCCCGCAAGACCCCTCTGGAGAAATCCAGAGGGGTTTTGGTTATTTAGGCTACTAGTTGGATACATTTTTCGGTCTGCGTTGCAGCCTCGGTGCCGTCAGAGTGCCGTGGATTTACGGCCGTCCGCGCCCCGAGCAACTTGAGGATGCGACGATCTGGATCGGTTTCGCCTGCTACCGCGGCCAGCAACTCGGGAGGAAGATCCCGCTTGTGGCCATCGGCAACGTGGACATAGCGCATGGTCTCGTCGATTTTCTTGTGGCCCATCCAGGCCATGAGACGCCACGGGTTCACCCCGAACAGCGCCGCATGGGTCCCGAACGTGTGCCGCAACGTATGCCATCCCCGCTCGGGTAGGCCGGCGAGCCGGCAGATCCGATAGGAGAGATTCTTCACCTGGTTCTCGTCGTTCTTGGCCTGGCCATCCAGATTTCGGATCACGAGGCCCTCCCGAGCAGCCCGTAAGCGCTTGAGGGCGTCCCACAGCACCGCGGTCATGGGAATCGTCCGTCGGGTTCTGCCCTTGGGCGTGCCCACGACGCCGTTCCGCATCTGTCGGTTCACCGTGATGGTCCCCGCAACCAGATCCACGTCCTCCCGCCAGCGCAACGCCTTCACCTCCCCCACCCTAAGGCCGGCTTCGCCCGCGAGACAGATCGCCGCGAACTCCGTCGTCCCCACGTTCTCCGCCGCCTTCAACAACCGGGCGTATTCGTCGAATTCCCAGAAGTCGATCTCCGGAGCCTCGACCTTGAACAGGCCCACCTTCGGCGCCTTGGTAATCACGTCGACGTCGACCGCGTAGTGCAACGGTTTCGACAAGACCGCCAAGATGTTGTTGATGGTCTTGTCCTTGAGCCCATCCTCTACCAATGACGCCCGGAACGCGGCGACTTGCCCTGGACCAATCTCGTCCACACGCTTGTTGCCGAACACTTCCTTGAGGTGTTGTTCGTAGACCGAACGCTTCCCTTCCACCGTGCTCGGTTTGTTTCTCCGAGCGATAACCCACTCACGCCAATAGCGACCGTTGAACCATTCCTCGAATGTCGGGACCTCCCTTCGGCGGCCATACTTGCCCATGAGGATCGCTTCCCGAAGCTGCCGCTCGTACTCCTCGGCTCCTCGTTTCGTTTGCACCGGCGAAAGCTTGCGAACACGCTCTCGTCGGCCGTCTGGGTGTTCGTAGTCGATGTCCACCACCCAGCGCTTGCTTCCCGCGCCCGTGTCTGGATCGCGGAGGATCTTTTGTCTTACGCTCATCGGATTAGCTCCGTGTGGAAGAGCGAGAGACGCAACCCTGGCCATCAGCCAGCCATTTTAGCACGACGTCGCGGTCGATCCGAAACTGTCGTCCGAGCTTTTGGGCCCCTGGAATCTTGCGCTCGCGAAGCAGCCGATACACGACGCGGCGATCGATCCGCAAGAGTGTGGCTAACTCGGCAGGTTTCAAGATCGGCTCGTAGCTCTCCCTCTCGTCCGTGGGGAGATCCCTCGTCGAGGTTCCCAACGTCTGATCGCCGGACGTCGCTGATTGCTCTTCCTCGGTGTGCTGCCTCGTTGCCATCGCAAATTGCCCTTTTCGCTAGTGCGATCGGGACGATGGCAAGAAACAATCTGCGTAGGTCTGGGTTGACGAAAAGTATTATGTTTCGCTGCGCGTCTTGCGGGGCCGGCCGGGCTTGCCGACCCGCCCGCCCTTTCGTGAGCCCGTCAGTTTCTTACGCCGATTGGCAACCCGTGCGACCGCCAACTCGTTGTTGTCGCCCGGCTTCTCTCCGTCGGGAACAAGGTCCACGATCTCTTTGTCCGAGTAGCAGCCAAGGAGGGGCTCCGTTATTTTATCGAGGTGATGCTGGTCGTGCTTCTTCCCCAACC
>CAZTTW010001144.1:0-1887 GCA_964616265.1 uncultured Myxococcales bacterium
TGACCCAGCTTTGGCAAGGGCGGCAATGTTGCTGCCCGGCTCATCGCGGAGGTCGCGGGCATCCCGGACGGCGTTGCCATTGCTCGGCCTACCAAGCGTTCTTCGATCGCCGCGCTGAGGGATGCTGCTCGAGTGTGGTCGGACAGCCAGGTCTGCAATGCCGTGAACCATTGGAACTGAAAGGCGAGTGCCGAGAGAACCAGAACGGCACCGGATGCCTGCTTGATCTTTCCGCTGTAGCGGCTGAAACCGCGAGCGCCGCGAATCGCGCGCTGGCCGCCGTAGCCGATCATCAGCAAAGGCAGAGCGGCTCCGACCGCGTAGGACGTCAGCGCCAGGAAGGCTCGAAAGTTGGGCTGATCGCGTACCAGGGTCAGCGCGAATCCCAGCGCCGGTCCGGCACACGGCACCCACACCAATCCCAAGGTAAGACCCACGACGAAGGCCGATAGGAGCGACTCGGAGCCCAAATTCTTGCTGGCACCTTGTTGCACGGCCGCCCCGGCATTCTGCAAGCGCGTCGCAAGCCGTCCTCCGAGAGTCACCGCGACGGCGCCCAGGACGGGCGCCATGGCAAGCACCAGCCGGCCCTGTCCCCAGAAAAATGGCGTCGCGCCCACCACGGCCAATCCGATTTGCAGGCGAGGGCGGGCTACGACGAAGCAAATACCGAAGAGCACGAGCGCGTAGTACGTGGCGACTCGAACAAGATCGGCGAGCTGGACAAACTGGCGCAAGAGAATCTGCAGGACAAAGGTGAAGGCGACAAAGCTGGCTGCCATGCCCACCGTCGTGACCAGCGGACGCCATTTGTTTCGCCCCGAGAGACTGGCGCCGAGCACGATGGGTACGAGCGGCAGTATGCAGGGCAACAGAATCGTGAGAAGGCCGGCCGCGAACAGAGTCAGAAGAATTGTCATCGCGTCACCCCCAGTCGGGCCAGGTACTGTCCGTACCCGGCCGCCGCCATTTGGTCTGCTGGAACAAAGCGCAAGGCTGCCGAATTCATGCAGTAACGCTTGCCCGTCGGTGCGGGACCGTCATCAAAAACGTGACCCAAGTGTGAATCGGCGAGACGCGACCGCACTTCGACACGTGACTCGAAGAGCGAATGGTCGGACTTCGTCACTACGGCGTCGGGTGCGATTGGGCGCGTGAAGCTGGGCCAACCGGTCCCCGAGTCATACTTGTCGCTCGATAGAAACAAGGGCTCGCCCGAAACCACGTCGACATAAATCCCTGCCTGATGGTTATTCCAATACTCATTGTGGAAGGGTGGCTCTGTTCCGTTCTCTTGCGTCACTTCGAACTGAAGCGGCGAAAGCTCCTTCAGTCGAGCACTCTTGGCCGTTTGGCTTTGATCTTGCGTTGCCCTTTCCTTCGATGGTGCGGCGAAGAGCGCTGCTGCACCCCACGTGCTGCCAATCGCTAGGATGGCGAGCAGAGCTGCGAGTCTTGTGTTCGTCATGATCCTCTCTCCTTCTGCGGTGATACGCGGAAGGGAAGGGGGCGGTTACGCGGTTTCGCGAGAAAAGCGTCCACGCGCCGCGAGCGCCTGGCTCGTCGGGAAATCCAGCCCTAGAAGTTCTTCGTCATCCACGCCCACACGTCGCCTGGGACCCAGGTGCAAGGGCAAGTGTCCGAGCATGTGTTGGGCGCCGTCCCGCAAGAATCGTATAGGTCTGCAGTGCCATCCACGACACCGTTGGCAAGACCCGACTGATGCACGCACCAACGCAAGGGATGCCCACTCGAGCATCCAGCGTAGTCCGTGCATACGTGCCCGCCGGGGTTCAGGTAGGGAGGAGGCAGAGGCGGTTGAGGAGGCTCGGTGTCGGGGATGGTGCAGCCGTTGTTCGTGGCGAACTGGTCGCGCATCGGTCTTGC
>CAZTTW010001145.1:0-1883 GCA_964616265.1 uncultured Myxococcales bacterium
CCGCGGCCCTGGCCCGCGCCCGCGCCAAGGGCAACAAGTACGGCGCGGCTCAGATGTATCGCGAGGCGACCGTTCAAAGCGGCGACGACGGATTCCGGCAGATCATCACCATCGGCCCGCACGAGCTTACCAGCGATCTGCCCGCCGAAGAGGACGGCGGCGAAACCGGGCCCAGCCCGCACGATCTGTTACTCGCGGCGCTCGGTTCCTGCACCGCAATGACGATCAAGTGGCTGGCGAAGAAGGAGCAGTTGCCCCTCCAGCACGTCGAAGTGCGCCTGTCGCAATCGCGCAGCAACGAGGGACATCTCTTTCGGTGCTCGATCGAGCTGGTGGGCGATCTGAGCGAGGCGCAGCGCGCGGCGTTGCTGGCGGCCGCCGAGAGTTGTCCGGTTTCGCGCACCTTGAGCGGCCGCATCCGCGTCGAGACGCGCCTGGGGAACGACCGAACCGCGGATGAGGCTGGCGAGGAGAGCTTTCCGGCGAGCGATCCCCCGTCCTGGACCCTCGGACGCTGACGTCCCGGTGAGGATCATGCAGCGGGGACGGGCTATGCTGCCGCCGGTCTCGCCAACATGACGTGACGGCGCCGTCAGTACGATGGGCCTGCCGATAGAGTCGTGCCCGCTCTAACCGGTGAATGGCCCCATGTCGGTGAGAGTGCTGAGGGATGGGGTGGGCGCGTCGTCCGGCGCGAAAGATGCATTTGCGATTGGTCGTGGACGCATGGGCTCTCGTCTTTGCCCAGCTCGCGGTTCGCGGAGAGCCTGAAAGGAAACAGTTTCATGCACATGAGCACATTGATTGTTTTGATCGTCCTAGGGATCCTCCTCTTTGGCGGCGGTGGCGGCTACTACTGGAGTCGGCGACGCTAGCGATAGCAAACATTCGAACCAAGCTCGACAAGCTCCACGCCGAAAGCAAGAAGAGCTGGTGTTGCGGCTAGCAGGAGCGTAGGCAGTACCCAGTGCCATATTGCCTTCACCGGATCGAACGCAAAAAGTCTGATGACGGATGATCTGTAAACTAAGGCGCGGCGTGTCCTGCTGCCCCCACTCTGCCCGGGCCGCTGTAGCGACGGCGACGGGCGAATTTGAATCAGTGGGGCTAGGCGCAATTGCCTTGCGGGCAGGTGTTGCAGTAGTAGGTGGCATGGCGTGAATGATCTCTGGCGTCCAATGTACTTGGAATAGTTCGTGTTCCCGACAGAGAGCACTGCCGTCCTAGAAAACGCTGGCCCATTCTCCCCTGCCCCCGCCGGGTCATCGTGAGACTCGAGTGCGACGAGGGCTAACATGACCGTCGAGAGAAGCTCGGCGATGCATTTCCGGACACCATGGGTAGCCGTCAAAGAGACGGCTTTCGTCCCAGCTCTTTCGGCGCGTCTGTTTTGCGGCTAGGCTGATACCACCTGGCGAACGCAAGTCGGGCGCAGAAAGATGGGTCAACGATGAACCAGCGACAATGTCTTGTTCTTGTTCTAGGGCTGTGTGGGTGTGGGCGCATCGATGGGCTACAGCGCCGTGTTTCCGATGCGGGTATGCCCGTGAACACGCCCGCGGATGCGCTCGCCGCTGCAGATCTTCTGGCGACACCCCCGACCAGCCACGACGACGCAACCGTGCTTGGGCCGGATGCGGGTCCCGCGCGCGGGCTTTATCCGACAACAAAGGTCGTCTTCCGCGGGAACTTGCGTCTCGGCGCCGTGCACGTCTGGGACGTCGCCAGCCCTGCCGCAACCTCGAACTTCTCCTTCTCGCTGGACATCATCGACAAGTCCGGGAGTTCGGTCTGGATGCCTGTGTATTTCGCGCTGGAAGCCGCGCCCTCAACTTATGGTTTCGGAAGCGCATGGGGCTACCATGCGGAGGTCGGGGGCGCGC
>CAZTTW010001146.1:0-1883 GCA_964616265.1 uncultured Myxococcales bacterium
TCAAGACCGTCGCATCACTAATCTGTCCGACGCTTCCGTCGTGCCACATATAGTCCGGCTGGTAGCCGTCGATCAGTTCCTTCAGCTCGCAAAGCCAAAGCGATTCTTCCGCAGTCTGTCCGAGCTGGCCGTAGAGCATCTTGAGGCTGGGGTCGGTTTGAGCCGGCACGTATTGGTAGTACCCGAGGAAGTTGTAGGCGTCGTGACTGGACACCATGAGCTTCATCCCCTTGGCGCGATAGGCCTTACCCAGAAGATCGACCAAATCGAGCTTCGGACCCTTGGTCACCGAGTTCCACTCGTCGCAGGTGCTGTTCCACATGGCGAATCCGTCGTGATGGATGGCCACCGGTGCCGCCACTTTCGCGCCCGCATCGACGAAGAGCTGCGCCCACGCGTCCGGATCCCAATTGCCACCGGCGCTCACCAGCTTGGGTTCGAATTTGACGGGATTGCCTTTCAGGTCGGTTCCGCCGGTCAAGAATTTGTCGTACCCGAACGTGGTAAAGGGATCGCCGAAGGTGGCGACGTGGTGCTTGTAACAACCGCCACTGTTTCCATTCTTGTCGAACATGTAGCCCGCGTACCACTCGCTATAGAACGCCGGCACGCTGAAAGCACCCCAGTGTGTCCAGAGTCCGAATTTCGCATCTTGGAGCCACTCCGGAGCCGCCGGGTGCTGGTCGACCGATGTCCAGGTCGAGCTATACGTTTGTGGCCCGCTCGCGCCCCCTCCTCCACCCATCGCCGACGAGCCACCGAGACCCGCGACGCCTCCGGTTCCCGACTTCCCCGCCGCTCCGCCTGCGCCCGCTGTCACGCCGCCGGCGCCAGCCATGCCGCCAGCGCCAGCCATGCCGGCGGCGCCAGCCATGCCGCCAGCGCCAGCCATGCCGCCGGCGCCGCTGGCCACGCCACCAGCGCCGCCGGCCCCAGCGCGACCCGCTGCCCCGCCCGTCGCCGCTCCGCCGGAGCCCGTGCCAGCTCCACCTCCACTCGCGGGTCCGCCGGCTCCCATTCCGCCGCTCCCCTGCGCGGCACTCCCTCCTTTGCCACCACTTGCAAGACCGCTCCCGCCGCCGGAGCCATCGCCATTTCCCCCTGCACTAGTGGATCCGCCGCTCCCACTCGACGGTCCGCCAGAACCGCTATTGCAGCCCACAAGAATGAGACCAGCCAAAAACGCGAACACATCGGACCGACCTCTTGAATGGCTGCTCTCAATAGCGGGGCGACGTCGCATGGGTCCTCCGAGCACTATGGGCGAATGGGGGCTTCGGTGCGTACTGGCAGTCCGGCATTACAGCCTCCAGCCAAGGATCGCCATCGCTCCGAATGTCATGAAGAAGATCCTCGGTGGTTCACGCGCACGTGTCTCACACGATGAAAGACCCGTCCTTTTCGCTTTCGGCTCACGAAATCGGAATGCCGATCGAAAAAGGCGCATCCCGACGCGCCCAATCACGCGTGGCCGTGCACTTCAGAAAACGCCAGTCGGTAAGAAACCTCGGGGGACTTGTTCGTAAGCGTGGCTAGTGAACTGGAAAGCCCAACCGACCGGTCAATATGATGGCACTATTCCATCAGGCCCGGCACTAGCGACATTGCTGGAAGACGACGCGATGGCCGTCGGGCGCATCCAGGCAGGTCGGACCCAGCGTCTTCCAATCGCAATCGCGTTTGAAGAGCGTAGCTTGTTCGCCACATGGACTGGATTCGGTAACGTACTCGACCGTCGGCCCGGCGTTGCAGTTTTGCGAATCGGCATACGTCGAGCATTCGGGAGGCGCTTGCGTTGGCACCAACGTCATGGAGATCGCGCCATCGCAGTCCCAGTCCCAGCTTCCGTTGGGGGCCGGAACGATGTGCCACTCGGTCGCATC
>CAZTTW010001147.1:0-1882 GCA_964616265.1 uncultured Myxococcales bacterium
CAGACCGAGACGGCGGCCACCGCGATGACCAGCGAGGAACACGCCCACGCCCGCGTGCTACGATCGCTTCTCGCGACGGACCTCGGACCCACCAGCTTCATGCGCACCGAAAAGGGGCACAAGCGCGTGGGTGGCAATGCGCTGCGCGCGGCCGTGCTAGGCGCCAACGACGGACTGTCGTCGAACCTCAGCCTGGTCATGGGCGTGGCCGGCGCCACGGTCGACACGCACACGCTCCTTCTCACCGGTATCGCCGGACTCTTGGCGGGCGCGTGCTCGATGGCGATGGGCGAATGGATTTCCGTGACCAGCTCGCGCGAGATGGCGGAGCGCGAGATGCGCACGGAACAGGACGAGCTCGAAGCGAATCCCGAAGAAGAGATGCACGAGCTGCAGCTCATTTACGAAGCGAAGGGACTGAGCCCGGCGGAAGCGGCGGAGTTTTCGCGCAAGCTCGTGGCCGATCCGAAGGCCGCCGTCGACGTGCTAGCGCGGGAAGAGCTGGGCATCGATCCGTCCGAGCTGGGGGGCTCGCCGTGGGTCGCGGGCGGGACCTCCATGCTGCTTTTTGCGTTGGGCGCGCTCATTCCGGTGCTGCCACTCTTTCTTCTCAAAGGCACCGCCGCCATTGTTGCCAGCATGCTGTGCGGCGCGACCGGCCTGTGCCTCATGGGCACGGCGATCGCCGTTTTCACGGGTCGCTCGGCGATCTACTCGGCCCTGCGTCAGCTTCTCCTCGGCTTGCTCGCGGCCGGCGCGACCTTCGGCATTGGACGCCTCATCGGCGTGGCCATCGGCGGCTAGCCGAACCGCCGAGCTACTTCACACCTTTCGAGGCGAAGAACAGCTTGTATGCCATGTCCTGTTTGAGGATGTGGTTGGTCAGCCAGTCGCGAAGGAAGTCGAGCACCGGAGCGCTGATCATGGCTTTCCCGGCTTTCAAATCGCTTTGCAGCTGAACCGCCTTTTGGGTCAAGGCAGCGTGCTCTTTGAGGTGCGTCGCCATGGCCGGATAGTTGAGCGTGCGAAAGAGAGTTTCTTCCGCGGCAAAGTGGATCTTGGTGTACGCAACCAATTTGTCGAGCACGACGGAGAGCGCTTCCTTGCTCTTCCCCGCCAGCATCTCGCTGTGAAGCAAATTGATGAGATCGATGAGCCCTTGGTGCTCTTTGTCGATTCGGCTCACGCCAACGCTCATGGAGTCGGACCAGTTGATGAGTGCCATGTTTTCCTCGCGGGAGGAATCATCGACAGATGGAAAAGGAAATTGAGAGGAAGAAAGTGAGATTGAGCAGCTATCGCTGGCGAAACCGAGCCAGAAGCGCGTGCGGAAACAGCCGCAGTGCGAATGGAAGATCGTGCAGCAGGTATCGCTTGGCCAGTCTGCGCGGTTCCTGCAGCATGCGATGAATCCACTCGATGCCGGCCTTGCGCATCCACGCGGGCGCCCGTTTTACGTCGCCCGCGACGAAGCTGAAGCTGATGCCGACGCCAATCATCCACGTCGACGGCAAGCGCGGCCGAAGCGCGTGGATCAGCTGTTCTTGCTTGGGCGAGCCCAGCCCGACGAGCAGGATAGCGGGTTTGCGATCGCCCAGCTCGGCAAGGATCGCAGTAATATCACTCTCGGCAGGAGGACTTGCGACCAAGGGGCTCGCCCCGTCGATCCAAGCAAAGCCGGGGTATTTTTCCGCGAGAACCTTGCGGGCCTTTTCGTTGGCGCCCTCCGCGCCGCCCAGCAAGTAAATGGACCGTCCTTCGCGCGCCGCCCGCTCCGCCAAGAGCCATATCAGCGACGAGCCTGGAACCCGCTCGGGCAGCGGCTGACCTTGCAGCTTGCAGGCCCAAACCAGCGGCATTCCGTCGGCCACCCGCACGTCGG
>CAZTTW010001148.1:0-1873 GCA_964616265.1 uncultured Myxococcales bacterium
CGTGAATGCCCTCGTGAATCTCGATGGGCACGCGCACGCACAGCTCGCGCAGGTTGGCACGCAAAAGCCCGGTGAGAAGAGCAAACAGCTCTTCGAAAGTCGTACGCAAGTCCGCATACAGGAAAGGCGGGAAAGCCGACGGATCCGTGTCCACCGCGAAAGTGGACAGCTGGCCAGCGCATTGGATCAAAAATAGGTACAGCTCCCGGGGGCTCAGCTCGCCATTGCGTCCCGCGTGCACGAGGAAGGGAATCGTCGCGTTGAGCGCCGACAGTTGGAGGTAGCGAGTGACGTCATTGGCGCCGAACTCGATGGATGCCGAATCCCGCTGCGTCCGCTCGGCCGAGAGCTGGCGCTGTTTGGCAACCATGAGCGCCAAAAGCCGCTGAACCCCGCCCATCAAAAATGGCGACGCGGAAATGGTGAGCACCGACGGAATGTAGGCTTCGCTAACCAGCAATGCGCCGCCGGGGTCGCGGACGACTTCGGAGATCTTGATCGACTCGTAGTCGTCGCGATCCTCGTTACCGAACAGAATCGTCAGGTTGCGCTGGGCGAATGCCATGGTCAGGTCAGCCGCCTCGCCGGTCATATCGACGATCTTCTGGCTGGCGCTCCGAAAGCGCGTTCGAATGGCGGACTTGGCAGAAGGTGCCTTGCCCTCCGCGCCCATCTCCGCCGCCACTGAAGGTACGCCCTCGCGCTCCTTGGGCACCGCCAGAAAGACTTCTAATGCTGGCAATGCAGGCGGAAAGTTGGCGCCAATCGCCCGTGCCGCAGGCGCTTCGGGATCTCCCGCCTTGAAATCCAGCGGCAGCCCGTCGGGAAGAATGCCCGAAAAGCGGCTCACTACCAATTGCTCGGCGGCTAGCGCACCGGCATCGATCTGAACGCTGGTGATGCCCCACGAAAGCGGCGTGATCGCTCCGATGCGACAGTCGAGCATGCGCTCGTGATACAGATCGGCCTGTTGAAGATGCTGGGGCGAAACCAGCATACCCTCGGACCATACAACTCGCTGCAGACCCTTCATGGCACTCACCTAATCGCATATCGATGCGACTGTCTTCTAACGTGAATTTCAGCTGGGATGCGGCCAGCGCGGCTGGCGTCGCCACTTGGCCGTGGCAGTGCTGCGGATTCGGCGGCGGTAGCTGGCGGATGGCCCGCCACGAAGGCCCGACCGGCCGGCGAAACATAGCCACCACCGCAATGTAGGCTGCGCCCTCGCCGCGCACCAATGCGGGTGCAGCCCTCTCGCCCGGATAGAGCGTGAGCTCTTGCACGGACACGAGATCCTCGGCTAGCACGGCCCGGTCACCGTCGAGCATGCGGTCCAAGCTGGATTCCACCAGCTTGCCGGTGTCCTTGAGCTGGTAGATGCGCACCGTAGTCGCAAGCGATTCGCCGTTTTCGCCTGGGTTCAGGATTGGCGAAGCGGTCAAGGTCAAGCGAACCGGCTCGGGTGTGGGGCACGGCGAAGGCGAAGGCGGCGGCGCCGCCGGCGGCGGTGGATCGTGGGCGCACGCTGAAAGAATCGCGACCACAGAGGCGAACACGACGGACTTCAACAAGGAATTCTTCATAGCTCTACGGCCAGCAGCTTGCCAGCATCAGGTGTCACAAGCAACACCCGCGACGGCATGCCGGCAGGCGATTGAAATGGAAACCCTGAGAGGGTTTCCATCCCTTCCCGCGATGGTCCGCGCCGAGCAAAGCTCGGCGGCTCCCCACGCGGTTGTAATGGAAACCCTCAAAGGGTTTCCAAGCCCGCGGCACCTGCCACCCGCCCTGCCACCCCCTCGCGGTGCTCGGCCGCGCGCGATGGTCCGCGCCGAGCACGAGGGCGCGAGCGAAGCGAGCGGGGGCAGGG
>CAZTTW010001149.1:0-1872 GCA_964616265.1 uncultured Myxococcales bacterium
GCGGTGGCGCGCTCGATCGCCAGACGATCGATCAGCGACTGTATCTCGACCCGACGACCGCAGCGGAGCTACGGCAAGTCCTTGGGGCCAGCGGCGCCGCATCCGATCCGGAGGCACTCGATCGCGCCGCCTCGGCCTTGCGCGCGCGCGCCCACGCGTTGCAGGCGGAAGCGCGAACCCTGCTGCAGAAAAGCCGGGCTCCGTAGGATCGCGAACGAATTCGTCGGCCGACACACGCGCGTCGGCATCGGCTTGGGCTAGTATCGGCGGCGATGCGATTGGGCATCGTCGCCATCGTTCGATCCAGGCTTTGCGCCTTGAGGTTCGGGCTCTGTG
The DNA here is from genome assembly GCA_964616265.1 of uncultured Myxococcales bacterium. Lineage (GTDB taxonomy): Bacteria > Myxococcota_A > Polyangia > Fen-1088 > Fen-1088 > Fen-1118. Next base: position 337 of record CAZTTW010001149.1, read on the forward strand.
CCGTTGGACTCGGGCTCTGCGCCCCATCGGCGCACGCCGACCCCGTGCACTACGATTGGCGCCTGGAAGACGGCCTCGAGTACGATACCAACCCTGCGCGCACGGAGAGCGTGGCCGGCGCTTCCATCGAGCCGTCGGTTCCCGCCTCGTCGCTCGCCCGCTTTGCGACGTCGGGAAGTCTTTCGGCAGCGCTCGGTGAAAGCAACGTGCTCGCGGTATCCGGCGCCTTCGGCGGCAAATGGTTTACCAGCAGCACGGCGCGCGCCGAGAACGTCTTCGTCGTGCAGAGTGCCTTCAGCGACGTTCAGCAGCTTGCCTCGCGCACCCAGGTCGCGGTGGCGGCAAGCTACTACGACGTCTTTCAGCGCCGATCCTCCGAGTTGCCCGACTTCCGCTCGCTGGCGCCGTCGCTGCGGCTCGAACAGGGACTCGGCCGGTCCTTTTCGTTGGCGCTTGGCGGTGGCTACCGCGTCTTCACCTTCAAACCCGACGACGCGTACAGCTTCGCCGCTCCCACGGCCTTCTTCAGCTTGCGCACTGTCGTTCCAGGCGACTTGCTCGAAAACGCGGCCGATTGGGAAGGAAGCCTTACCGGGAGCGTGGAAGCTCGAAACTTCCACGGTCCAGCGTGCACCTCGATCGGCTGCACCGACCAGGCCGGCATACCTCGGCACCAGGATCGGTTTTGGATTGCCAATGCCGAGGTCACGCGCACCAGCGGCTTTCTGGTCGGCGGAGGTGCCGCCCTGCATGTCAACCAGTCGAACAGCTACGGGGAAGCGCTCGTGCGTGGGCTGCTCCACGCTCGCGCCGTCATTCCGCTGCCTTGGCAGTTGTCGCTCTCCATGCGCGGCGAATTGGTGGCCACGCGCTACCAGGATCCGCTGACCTTCCTTCAACCCGTCGCCGGACTGCCAAGCGCCAGCATCGAAGACGAGTCCCGGAGCACGTTCCGAGTGGATGTGGCACGCCTGTTCGAAGGCCGCTTCGAAGTGGGTGCGCGCTATGTTTTTTACACCAGCGCACCAACCGCCAGCGCTGTCGAGTTTCGTCGCCAGACTGCGCTCCTTTACATCGCATTTCTCGACGAACGTTAGCTATTTCGTCGCGATGTAGCTTTTCGATCTTCGTCGTTGACTTCGAACCCTTCGAAGCAAAGGATTGCGGCCCGAGTTGAGAAAAGAACGAATGATCGCAACTCGGGAACTTGGGCAGGCAAATCGCCTTCTCACGGAGCCCGAAGGAGGCAAGTAACATGGCCGGCGGGACAAGGGCTCTCCCCAAGCGGACGAAGTTCATCTTCGTGTCAGGGGGTGTTGTTTCATCCCTCGGTAAGGGATTAGCATCAGCATCGATCGGATCTCTGCTCGAAGCGCGTGGGCTGAAGATCACGATCCAAAAACTCGACCCGTATCTGAACGTAGATCCGGGCACGATGAATCCAACCCAACACGGCGAAGTCTTCGTCACCGACGACGGCGCCGAGACGGATCTGGACCTCGGACACTACGAGAGGTTTCTCTCGCAGCGCATGAC
>CAZTTW010001150.1:0-1869 GCA_964616265.1 uncultured Myxococcales bacterium
AGAGTGTCACCTTGCCAAGGTGAACGTCGAGGGTTCAAGTCCCTTCGCCCGCTCTCCTAAAGCCCTGGTAATCCCAGGGCTTTCTTCTTTTCTGGTGCCACGGAATCGCCAGATGTGCCGGTTTCGGATGCGCATGTGCCGGTCGATGTGCCGGTTTGGGCCCTCCCACTCTCCTCCGTCTTCCCGTCAGCGTCCTCCGACGTACTCCTAGCGCCACCACGGATGAGAGTGAGCATCCCCTCCACCGCCGCCTTCTTCTCGGTCGTATCGATGTGCGAGTAGTGCTCGGTCATTCGTGTCGTCACGTGACCGGTGATTGCCCGCGCCACCTCGCCGCTGGCAAAGCGCCGGATGAGGTTGTTCGCGGTCCGCCGCAGCCCATGCGACGAAAAGCGGCGCTTGACGCCGATCGCCCCGAGGCAGTCCTTGAACACCTTCGTTAGGCATGACGAGTTGTGATGTGGCTTTCCCGCGCGCGACGGAAACACCCACCCTGAGTCGAGATGGCGATGCTTGCTTCGAATGAGGAGCTCGCGCCACTCGTCCAGCAAGGTCTCCAGCTCGTCCGTGAGACCGATCGTTCGCCGCTGTCTATCGATCTTCGCCGACGATACGATCGTCCGCCAGTTTCCCCTGCGGATCCGGATCACCCCACCTTTCTTGTCGATGTCCTCCCACCGCAAGGCGCTGACCTCGGAGAACCGGCTGGCAGTCGCGAACTCCACGTAGAGCATGGTGAACCATTGTGGCCACCGCTCCCGAAGAGCCCGCACGAAGAGCTGCATCTCTTCGACCGTCAGCATGTTCACCGGATCGTCGCTCTCGAGATCCTCACGGCCACGCTCAGGAATAGCCCTGATCCTCGCCGTTGGGTCAGACGTCAGCCGGTACTGCGCCACCGCGTCCGCCATCAGCACCTTCAGAATCCGAAGGTATCCGTTGGCGGTCGATGCGGCCTTCCCCTCCGACACGTTCTTGAACCACTCCAACACGTCCCGCGAGTCGATGGCGTCGAGGTAGAAGTCACCAAGTCCGGGCAGGATGTGCCTGTCCATGGTGTCAGCGTACCTTGCCGCCGTGGACGGCTTGAGGGAGGCCAGCCGTCCACTCAGCCACGATTCGGCGTAGTCGGCCAGGCGTACCCTGTTGTCCTCGGTTCGTCCTCGCAGAATCTCGCTCCGGATCTTCTCCCGCTCGACCACCGCGTCCTCGATTCGGTCGCAGTGAACGCGCCTTCTGATATCCAGAGCTTGTCCCGTCCGTGGGTCCACTTGATCGATCCTCACCAGAAACAACTTCGGCCCGATCTCCTTGATTCCGTGTACCTTGTTCTTCGTCTTCTTCGGTCTGGTGCTCATGTTCCAACTCCTTTGCCTTGGGCACCAGACGACACTCCGCACCTAGGCTACCACGAGTGCGGGCCATCGCCGCCTGGGTGGCAGCGTACGTATCGAGCGATTCGGGACGGAACAGATACCTGCCACGAGGACCACGTCCGTCGGGGACTAGCCGGCCTCGCCGCACCGCCATGACGATTCCGCCCGGCGTCGCGTACCGCAAATAGTCGGCGGCCTCTGCGGTGGTTAGGTAGGGCGAAGCTGCTGGCAGGTCTGATCTGTCCTTCATGTCTTTCTATTCTCCGCCCTGCCCGACAAGCTGTTCCGCTACATGCGACACGAGCAACGGCCTCCGTTGCTTGATCGCGACTGTATAGGCCAAAGCCTGGAGCCACGTATGCCCTGCGTCTTGAGAACCCTTCTCCCGCCGTTAGGCTTCCTCTAATGAGTGAGGATGCGGAATCGACTACGTTGACGGGGACGACCCAGTCGATCGTCGCGGCCTCCCTGCCCGCCCTACCAGCGCTCACCA
>CAZTTW010001151.1:0-1869 GCA_964616265.1 uncultured Myxococcales bacterium
GGGAGAAGGTCGTCAAGCACGTGCCGGGCGACGTCGAGGCCATCGACGCCCTGCTAGTCGCGTACGAGCAACTCGCTCGCCACGAAGATCTGGCTCGCACCCTCGACCTCAAGGTCCAGGCACTTGCGAGCGATCCGGCGGCGCAGGCCGAGACGCTGCGCCGTCTGGCACGCCTCGTGGGCGTCGAGCTCAAACAGACCAGCCGTTCCGAGGAGGCCTGGGAAGCGCTGCTCAAGCTGGTCCCAACCGATCGGGAGGCGCTGGAGGCGCTGTCGTCCATCGCCACCACCGTGGGCGACTTTGCCACGCTCGCCGACCTGCTCCAGCGACGCATCGGCATCGCCGCCAACTCCACCGAGGCGATCGAGCTTGCACTCGAACGGGCACGTCTGTTCGACGAGGAGCTCAAAGAGCCGAGTGCGGCGGTGGCGGCGCTCGAAAAGATCGTCAACGAGATGGATCCCGCGAATGTCGCCGCACACGCGGCGCTGCGGCGGGTTGCAGAAGCCATGGAGGATTGGCCACGCGTGGTATCCGTGGCCGAACGCCAGCTCGCCCTTACGCCCGATCCCAAGGAGCGCGTGGCGCGTGCCCTGGAAATCGGTGAGCTGTGTCGGGACCGCTTGGCCGATCCCGTGAAGTCCGTCCGCGCCTTCGAGCGCGTGCTGGAGATGGCGCCCGAGGATCGCAGCGCGCTGTCGGCACTGGCGGCCCTGCACACCGAGGCCCAAGACGGCGAGCGGCTCATCGCGGTCCAAGAGAAGATGCTGGCCCTCGCGAGCGATCCGGCAGAGCGCCGGCGCTTGCTTTTCGAGATGGCCGAAGCCGCCGAGCGGATGCTCAAGAAGCCGCAGCGGGCATTCGAAGCGTACCGTCGCGCCTACCACGAAGATCCCGACGCGACGACGCTCGGCCGCCTGGAGAGCACCGCCGAGACCTACGCCCTGTGGGAAGACCTGATCGGCGTCTACCTCGGCGACGGCGCTCGGTCGACCGACCCTCTGGATCAGGTGGCGATTGCCCGCAAGGTGGCAACCCTATGCGAAGAGCGCCTGCAGGCGCCGGCTCGGGCCTTTTCGGTCCTGCGTGAAGCGCTGGCGCACGAGCCGGCCGGCGCCACGCTGCTGTCCGAGCTGGAGCGCATCGGACGCGATATTTCAGACTGGCAAGGTCTTCTGGACGTCTACGCGCAGGTAGCGCACGGCCGGCCCGACATCAAGGATCGCATCGCGCTCTTGCGCCAGCGAGCCCAGGTCCGCGAGAAGGACATGCAGGATCCGTCGGGTGCTTTCGACGAGCACTTGCGCGCCTTCCTGCTCGATCCGGAAAGCGAAACCTCCCACCAGGAAATTTTGCGCCTGGCGGAAATCACCGGCCGCTGGGAAGACGCTTTTGGCGTCGAGGGCCAGCTTTTTGCGCGCGCCGAAGACGTCGAGGAGAGAGTCTGGATTTCGAAGCGCGCGGCAGCCCTCGTCGAAACGAAGATCCACGATGACGTGCGGGCTTTCCGCGCGTACTTGACGGCTTTCCGGTTGGCGCCCGAGGAGCAAGAGGTCATCGACTGCCTGTGGCGACTGGCTGAAAAGATCGGCAGCTACGGCAACCAGCCTCCTGCCGTGCTTACGCCGAAGCCGATGCCCGCTGCGCCGAAGCTGCGGCCGCCCACTCCGGCACCGGTTGCCCTGGATGGTGCCGAGCCGACCAGCGAGCTCGACCCGGAAATCATCACCGGCGAGATCGATATCGAGGACGTCGACATCCTGGAAGAGCTGACGCCTCCGCCCCTGACCACGCGGCCCATGCCGCCGGTCCCTGCCACGCAGTTCGTAAGCCCGTGGCAAGAGTGGGTGCATGCGTACGAATTTGTCT
>CAZTTW010001152.1:0-1866 GCA_964616265.1 uncultured Myxococcales bacterium
TGGTCGGGGTCGATGGCGAGCGCCTTTCGTAGGATTTGGGCGGCCGGAAGCGGAAGTTGATCGATCAATCCGTACTGCGCCGTCCCCGGTCCGATCGCGGCCCCGAGCAAGTTGCCCATCGGGGTTTCGCCCCGGTAGAACGGCTGCGCGGTCAAGCAGTGGTAAAGAACCAAGCCGGCCGAGAACAGATCCGAGCGTTGATCGACGACCCCGCCGCGCGCCTGTTCAGGCGACATGAACGAGGAGTTTCCCTTGATCATCCCGACCTCCGTACGGCTTACCCGTCTTTCCGCTTTCGCGATTCCGAAATCGGTGAGCTTCACCTCGCCTTGGTACGAGACCAGAACGTTTCCGGGCGCGACGTCGCGGTGAACGACGTCCATCGGCGTGCCATCCTTCTCGGTCTGCGCGTGGGCAAAGGCAAGCGCCACCATCACTTCGTGCAAGATGTAGAACGCCGTCGGGACGTCGAGGGGGCGGCCGAACTGCTCGACGTGCCTGTGCACGACCTGGTGCACGTCTCTGCCGTGGATGTATTCGAGAGCGAGAAAGTATTCATCGCCGACCTTACCGAAATCGAACACCGGAACGATATTCGAGTGCACGAGACGCGCCTGCAGCTTTGCCTCGTCGATGAACTGATCCACCGCGATACGACTCTGCGCGATCTCGCGATGCATGCGCTTGACGACGAAATAGCGAACGAAGCCTTCGGCGCCGTGGGCGACGGCAAAGAATATCTCGGCCATGCCGCCCTCGCCGATGCGTTCGATAAGTTGATAGCGCCCCATGCGATGGGAGGAAGCCGGCGCATCCAGGGCAACGGCCACGGCCGTGTTCGCTTGCTGCCCTGGCGAGGGCGTTGCCTCACGCGCGGTCGAGGTGGCGGAAGAGCCTCCCGCCGTCCCATCGCGAGCATCGAGGCGCGGGCGGGACGGGCGCCTTTGCGGTGTTCCACGCCGGGAGAAGCCGAAGCCAAGACCAGCCAGCGCCACGACCGCTCCCGCTGCCATCAAGCCGATGGGACCATAGCCGGGCGGGGGCGCGACGGTGGGCGGTTGCCGGAACGCTGCCAGGATGGAGAGCCCCGCACCGAGGGGCCACGCCGTTCCGATCCGGCCATCCTCGATCACCGTCGGCGCCTCGTCCTTGCGTCCGGCCAGCGGCGCCAGAGCTCGTCCAGGCTCGCCGGAGCCGGCACTCTCCAAGAGCTTGGACCCGTCAGCGAGCCCCACGCAATCCCCCGTGGACTCGGAGACGCGGGCCAGAGCGGCGTGATCGAGCAAGGTTCCCAAGATGGCGACCGGTTCGTCCGCGTCCCGCTTGGCAGGCGTCACCCGCGCGAGCGCAGCAAGAAAGGCCCGCCCCCTTCCCGGCAAGACAGCCGAATAGACCGCGCGGTCACCCATGCCGTGCAGCCAGCTTCCGAGCTGGTCGTCGACGGGCCCTGGCGAAAGCAGCCCGAGAGAGCCGCCCGCCCGCACCACCCCACTGAGCGGAAAACCTTTTCGGAAGGGCCCCCACCAGTCCTCGGTTTCGAGCAGGTCCTGAAAGGTGGCGCGGTCGGCGCCCATGTTCAGCGCAGCGATCAGCTCGGGAATGCGGGCGGCTTCGACGACCTTGGCTTCGAGCTCTCTCGCCTGCGAAGCAAGGGTTCGTTCGATGCGCTCGCGCGCTTGCCGCGCCGGTTGCGACAGATCGACGGGCGGCGCGTGCACGGACGAGCGCATCGCAGAGCCGACGATCGCCAGGCCGAGACCGGCCGCAACCGCCAGCCAAGCGAACCAGGATCCCTTTGTGCCGCTAGTCCTCATACGAGCCGTATTCCCCTCCGTGCTTGTTGAGATGCGGGGCCGGCGCCGAGGC
>CAZTTW010001153.1:0-1866 GCA_964616265.1 uncultured Myxococcales bacterium
AGGCGCGGAAACGCGTAGAAGTCGGCGCCCGCGGCGAGAACAGAAACGGCACCGCCAGACAGGTCGACGCTGGCAAGGAAGTTTTCGGGTTCGGTTCCCGCGCGCTTCCTCTCACCGACGCAAATCAAGCGAGGTCGAAGGGGATCGAACTGCAGGTCGGCAAAGCGAAGGTCGCTTCGGTCCGTGAGTCGCTCGGGCTGCCACGGCCAGGGCTTTCGCGTGTCGATGCTGTAAAGCTGCTGGTCGCCATCGTTGGCAAAGACCACGCGACCGTCATGCACGGCGAAAGCGCCGCCGCCGTACTCGTGGACGCGGGTACGCACGGAAAAAGGAGCGGGAACGACGACCTCGGCGGCGTCGGCAGCGCTGGCGCGCTTTCGCACGAGCGCCAAGCGGCCGTTTTCCGCCGCTCGGCTTTCTACCCAGTAGACGTATTCATCGTCGAGCGCCATCCCTCCGAGGCGCACGCTGCCTTCGGCTACGCGATCGGCGCCAAGCGGCGATGGCTATTCGCCGAACGGGATGATGCGTGTGGTGGACACGGGTCAGCGGGCGCAGAGGTAATCGTTGCACGGCGGAGTGGTCGTGGCGTGACAGGTCGAGCACTCGGTCAGGCGTCCGTCTTTTAGGACGCGCTGATTGTCGTCGAGCTGTTGCCAATGCCAGTCGCCGTTGGCGCTGTCGTAGCCGGGTTTTTCTTTGGCCATCAACTTGTAGCCGACCAGACTGTCGCACGACGGATCCCCGTGCTCTTCGGCGACCACGACGCTGCCCACCGGAAGTGGGTAGCTGGCCGTGATGTACGGATCGGACGCGATCGCGTTGGCAAGCACCACCTCGTAGTGGTTGTCGTGAGCAGTCACCAGGCGACAGCTGCGCACCTTCTGATAGGTCGACTGATAGTCGAGTGGCAAGAAGGCGCTGTGCTGAGGCGTGCTGTCCTGGAAACAGCCAGCGGCGAAAACCAGCGCGCCGACGATCCAGGCGCTGCACTTAGAATCGTTATCGCGCATGCTATTCCTCGGCCTCGGCAATCTCCACCCGGTTGCGCCCGTTGGCCTTGGCTCGGTACATGGCGGTGTCCGCCAAGCGCAAGAGCAGATTCTCCCTTCGCCGCTGGTTACCACTCGGTGCCAGGTGGTCGCGGTAGGAAGCGACACCAATGGAAGCACGCACGCCGGGCAGCGGCGTTGCGACCTCGACGGATTCCGATTCGGTGTCGAAGAAGGAAGCGTCTTCAATCACGCGACGAAGAAGATCCGCGGTCTGCATCGCGCGCTGCAGATCGGCGCCAGGCAAAATAGCGACGAATTCGTCGCCGCCATAGCGAGCCAGCACCGTCGCGGGCGGCGCGTTCTCCGACAAGAGGCGCGCCACCTCGCGCAAGGTCCAGCTGCCGGCGACGTGGCCGAAGCGATCGTTGACCATCTTGAAATAGTCGAGATCGATGAAAAGCAGCGATAGATCGGTGCCGTTGTGATCGGCGTGGGCGATCTCGTCCTGCAGGCGCACGTGAAAGTAGCGGCTGTTGAAAAGCCCGGTCAGGTGATCCAGGCGGGCCATAGCGCGCGCGCGAAGGGCGTCCAGCGCATTCTGAATCGACGACGACATGTACGCGGCAAAGATGCGCAGAAGCTCATTGTCGCGCGCCGAGTACGGGCTGCCCGAGCGGCGGTTGGTCAGCTCGAGAACGCCACAAATGGAATCGCCGACCAGGACGGGGACGCCGATGACCGAAACGACGGCGTCGTCGGAGCTGCGGTTCGGCAGCGTGAGCAACGGATCGTCGGCATCCAAGTGGTCGCTGCGGTAGGGCACGCCCGAGCGATAGATTTGTCCGACGAAGCCGCGGTCGGAGGGAATGCG
>CAZTTW010001154.1:0-1866 GCA_964616265.1 uncultured Myxococcales bacterium
CATGGCTGGCATGGCGGCCGGCTCGCTGGCAGCGCGCCGCTTTCTCGATCTCCCTGCCGTGCTTGCCCGGGCTTGTGTCGGAGTGGCGACGGCTGCGGCGCTGGTTCCTTTGGCCGTTGTCATCGCCCGCCTCTTGCCGGGCCTGGCGAATGTCGCTCTCTTCGCGGTGACGGCATTGGTCGGTGCGAGCGTCGGCGCCGTCTATCCTCTCGCCGTCCAGGGCTCGAGCCCGGACGCCGCTTTTCGGCTCTACGCGTGGGATCTTGCAGGTTCAGCGGTGGCAGCGCTGGTTGTAACGGTGGCGGCCATCCCCGTGCTTGGCCTGCTTCCGATCGCAGGGTTCGCGGCGGCGCTGGCTGCCGCGGCTGCTTTCAAGGCTGCCTGCTAGGACCTGCTTCCGACCGACGCGGCTCGGAGAAGACAGTCTTGTCTTAAAACAGGACTAAATTGGTCGCCAATGCTTTATGCTGGATCCTGCCCGACCGGTGGGCCGACCGCGGTAAGCCGGCGCTGGCGATTCGCAATCTGATGTACTCCTTGCTGGTCAGTACCACTCGCATTCTGCTCGCTGGAATTGCCCTGTTCCTGTTCTGGACTGGAGCAGCTGTCCTGTCGTGGCTGCTGCTGCCGGTCTTTCGCCTGCGAAGGAACGGGCGATGGGAGCGCGCCCGCGTCTGCCAGTCCGTTGTCCGCCGAGCCCTCCGCATGTTTCACGCCTTCATGCACGCTACGGACCTGCTCGACTTCGACTACCGGCAAGTCGGGGCTCTTCCCGCCGAGCTTGCCGGCCGCCCCTTTGTCATGGTGGCGAACCACCCGTCCCTCATCGACGTCACCGCGATAGCGTCGGCCTGGGATGCGACGTGTGTCGTCGCCAAGCGGCCGTTGTTTCGCAGCCTGCTGGTCGGCCGCCTCCTGCGCTACTGCGACCACATCGACGGCGGCGATGGCTCGGCGATCTCGGGCGCGTCGGTCATCGAGGAAGCGCAGCTCCGTCTCCAGGGTGGGCTGCCGGTTCTGGTCTTTCCCGAGGGAACGCGCTCCCCAGCCGGGTCGACGTCGCTGCGCCCATTCAAGCGGGGCGCTTTCGAGGTCGCCTGTCGGGCGGGCGTTCCGATTCTGCCCGTGCTCGTCCGTCTCGACCGTCCGATTCTCCTCAAGAGCCAGCGTTGGTACCAGTCTGCCGAGCGCCAGCGTGTCCGCTTGACCCTGGAGCCGCTCGCCCCCGTCGCCACCCAGGTAGACGGCGATTCGGCCGCGTTGGCAACCGAGGTGGAGGCCATTTTTCGCGAAAAGCTCGACCTCATCGGGAAGGATGCGCGCCTCGTCGCGCTGCCAATCGACTCACGAAGCCGCAACGTGAGACTCGAGCGATCTTTGGTGCGGAGGCGGAATTGACGGTACCGGTCCGCCGGGGAAGTTCCTGGCGCGACGTTGGCGAAATCGGCAGCATTCTTGGGATGCGGCTCCTCGCGGGCACCTGTCGGCTGCTCGGGCGCCGAGCCGTGTACTGCTTGCTTCACCCCATCGTGCTCTACTACTTGCTCGTCAAGCCGGTGCCACGCCGAGCTTCGTGCGAGTACCTGCGACGCGTGGCCGGGACGCCGCGCGTCTCCTGGATTAAGGTTTACCGGCACCTGCTCTGCTTCGCGGGGTGCACGCTCGACCGATACCTATTCGTCGCGGGACGGACGCGTGGACTGAGGGTCTCGATCCATGGTCACCACTACCTCGAGCGGGCGGCGCGCGAGGGGCGGGGAGCGCTCCTGCTCGGAGCGCACCTGGGTAGTTTCGAGGCGATGCGCGCGGCTTCGGCCATCTCCCATGTGCGCATCAGCGTCGTCGCCGACTTTCGCGGTTCGCGCA
>CAZTTW010001155.1:0-1864 GCA_964616265.1 uncultured Myxococcales bacterium
AGTGAAGAAGACGATCCCCATCGACTTGCCACGGCCGCGGCAGAGGGACGGCGCGGGGTTCGTCACCATCAAGAAAGAGCTGCTCGAAGAGTTCCATTTGCAAGCGAAGGAGTACTTCAGTTATGAGATATAAGACGCCGCCGCCTCGGGGGCCTTGGAGCTAGCAGATATGGCTTCGGGCGACCGCAAACATACCGGCGAGAAGGCCATCGACGCCTTTGGGCTAGGACTGGCCACTGCCATCCTGGCGACGCCGTCGTTTGTTCCGCCGTGCACGCATGAGCTGCTCACGGCCTCGGGCGCAACGGTACCTATGCGTTGCCATTGGACCTTCCAGATCGTGAGGTTGTTGGGGCTTGCAGCCGTGGTGGTTGCGTCGCTGTTGCTTGCGGCTCGCAAGGGATCTCGGCGTAACGCCACTGCGGAGTTCCTCGTTCTCCTCGCTGCGCTTGTGGTCGCGGTGACGCAACCGTGGATGGTGGGTCTGTGCGGGAAGGATGAAATGGCCTGCCACACCACCGCGCACTGGGTGTGGCTGTGGGCCGCTCTTCTCGCCGTCGCCGGATTGGCTGCGCGTTGGTCGGGGAAGTGCGCGCGGGTGGAGGTTGTCGCACCGGATCCGTGGGAGCAGGCCCCGGTTGCCAGAGAGGCTGTGAAGTGATGTGGAAGTTGGTTCTCGACGGGATCCTTCGGCGCCGCTGGCAGTCGCTGGCGACTGTGCTGGGCGTCGGGTTGGGAGCAGGCCTGCTGGTTGCTGTGTTCTTGCTCTATCGCGGATTCGATCAGGGGCTCGAACGGGGAAGGCAGCGCCTCGGCGCCGATCTGCTGGTAGTGCCGAGCAATGCGACGGTGGATCCGGACCGTGCGCTCTTCGCGGGATCTCCGCTCAACGTGTACATGGACAAGGCGTTAACCGACGGTGCACGGAAGGTTCCAGGCGTGCGGCGAGTGGAAGCACAGTTCTTCACACAGTCGTTGCACCTCGAATGCTGTTCCGTGGGAATCGAGACGCGGCTCATCGGTGTCGAGGAGCAAGTGATCCGACGCCTGGCCGGGATGTCGGCCGAGGGGCGCGAGCATCTGGCGGCCGACGAGGTCATCGTTGGCTCCGAGCTCTTGGGCGGCATCGGCAAGTCTGGTGCCCTTATCGAGCTGCTTGGGGAAATCTTCAGACTCGCTTTTCGGTTGGAGCCGACGGGGACCTCGCTCGACTACTCCATTCTGATGCCCATGGAGTCGGCGAGGGATCTGGCGTCCCGGGCCGACGGGTTGCGCGACGTCTGGAAGCTCGCCGGCGATCCGCACCAACTGATTTCCGCGTTGCTCGTCGAGGTGGAGGATCCGGCAAAGATCAAGGATGTCAGCCGCGCTCTCGAGGACCTCGGACAAGTAAAGGTGATCCGCGCCGCAGACACCTTCCAGCGCCTCAAACGCCTAATGGGGGCTTTCGTGTTCGTCCTCGCTGGCGCCGGCCTGCTCACGGCTCTCGGCGGAATTGCGTACTTGCTCGGCCACTTCTCTTCCATGGCGTGGGATCGGAAAGGCGAGTGGGCACTTTACCGGGCCATCGGCGCGACCAAGCCGGCGCTCGTTCGCTTGGTCGTCGGTGAAGCAACCCTGCTCGCGCTGGCGGGAGCAGCCGCAGGCGTTCCGTTGGGATACGGCCTCTACCGACTGGCCTTCCAGCGCTTGGCCGCGCAGAACGCGTTTCCTTTCGTGGCTCCGAGCGCATCCCTCATCGCCCTCGTTGCTTTCGGTGCTTTGCTGCTGTACGCGCTCATCGGTTTCCTTTCCGCGGCCGGTCCGGCTCTGCGCGTAGCCCAGTTGGAGCCCGCATTGACCATGGCCCAAGGAGACATCGATT
>CAZTTW010001156.1:0-269 GCA_964616265.1 uncultured Myxococcales bacterium
CGAGAGCTTCGCCCCCCTCGCCAAGCTGACCGCCACAGGCCGCCACGGCATCGTCACCGACCACCTCGGCACGCCAACGGCCATGCTCGACGAGCAAGGCCAGACCACCTGGTCCGCCCACATCGGCGTCTTCGGCGAGCTACGGAACGTAGTCGGCGAGAAGCAGGCGTGTCCCTTCCGCTGGCCCGGCCAGTACGAGGACGAAGAGACGGGTCTGTACTACAACCGGTTCCGGTACTACGACCCTGAGGCGGGGGAGTATGTAAGTC
>CAZTTW010001156.1:279-1858 GCA_964616265.1 uncultured Myxococcales bacterium
TTCAACCACTTATGGATATGTGTTTGATCCAGTCCTCACCAGCGACCCCTTGGGGCTTGCTGGCGATTACTCACAGATGCCGAGCATCCCCGGTTACCAGAAGCACCATGCGATTCCACAAAGCATGGATCATCCGGTTCTGCAACAGACAGGTTTCGATGTAAACAACTCCAATAATATTGTCTATCTACCTGTGGATTCTTCCGTAGACCCATCCAGAACCGTGCATAGGGGTAGGCAAAATGGTGACTACGACGACATGGTCCGCGCACGGCTGAACGAAATCGACGCCTTAGATGCCAGTCCCGCTGTCAAACGAATGCACGTCGAAGCGCTGTCTGACGAGTTAGGGGAAGAGCTACGAGACAAGGAGATCCAGCTCAATAGCTGCAAGTAGGAATCGGATATGGGATACACCTTTGCTACCAGAGAGAACACGTACGGATTCGTGAAGTACGACTATGCCCGCTCGGCGGATTACAAACTATTCCTTGCCGGAGCGAGCATCGGAACAATCACGAAACCTCTCGTTTATGCTGTCACCGGGCGCTCGGCCATGGCAAAGATTCGGCGCAACCATCTTCTGAAGTCCGTTGGTGCTGTTCTTGTAAGTGATGAACTGCGTGCGGTCCTGGAAAAACTCGCGATTGATGACGTCGAATTCTTTCCGGCTGAAATCAGAGATGGATCAACCTTGGTCAACGGATTCTCTGCCATGAACGTGAGCAAGAAGCGTCCCTGTATCGACATGGACCAATCTGAATACCAACAGACCAACTTCGATCCAGCCAAGCCCACCTACTCCTTCACCTTCTACAAGATCGACCCTGACCAGCCCAGCGGCTGCAAGATCGCTCTTGCGCAGTATTTTCCAGAGTTGATTGTTGTGGACGAGACCGTAAAGGCGGCATGCTTCGATGCCAAGCTGAAGGGCTTAGCTTTTGCGAGTGCCGTGGACCTCACCCACGGGAAGCGCGGCATTGTCGAGTACGTTTGACCGTGTTAAAGATGAGCCGTGGACAATGTGGAGAGCGCACCATCTCGAGAAGCGGATCATCTCAGAGCTCGCGGCGCGAGGAACCCGCCCGGCGAGCCCCTGACCACTGCGGAAAGGATCGAGTTCGTGTCGCGAGTCATCTGGAAAGCCGGCAACGCATTGTCCCTTCGTTTGAAGGACGGGTCTTTTGTGCTCACTCAGCTGTTGAAGGAACCGTACATGGTCTTCTTCAAGGCATTCTCCGATACTGACACTTGGTGACGAATGCTGCCGAGAACACCGAGCCTCTCTTCTTCAAGGCCGTGACCAGACAGTTTCTGAAGTACAGTCAGCTGAAACCGCTCCGCCACGTTCAAGCACTTTCAGGACGATGCCTTGCCACTGGATCGACCCGTTTCATGGGAGTATGTTCGTCACGGTCTGGCCCGGTACGCAGCGCGAGCGCAAATTCACTATTCTTAGCAACCATCTGGGAGGCCGCTAGGAGCGTGTTGCACATAAGGCATCTGGCGCTCCTCGCTTCGCTAGGGACGCCAGATGCACAAAGGGGATCGACAGCGACGGCGGTTTATGATCTTTTAA
>CAZTTW010001157.1:0-1855 GCA_964616265.1 uncultured Myxococcales bacterium
CGGAAGCCGAGCGTGCCATGGACCCGCGAAGCGGGGCCGTTGGCATGCGGCCGCCACGGAACGTCCCCGCGCAAGCCCGCAGAAGCCGAGCGCCGCCTTCCCGAATGCACCCTCCGAGGTCGAAAGGCCGAGCGCCGCTTTCTCGAATGTCGACTTCTTGGCTGGTGCCCCTAATACGTAATGGCGACGCCGATGTTGATGTCGGCTTCGACCATGATGTGAGGAATTCCTGCCAGCAGGGTGACGGCGCCGTAAAGGCCGACGTGTTCGACGAGACGATAGGTTGCGCCGATGCCGCCTCCAGCGAACAGGAGTCCGCCGAGGACCGTGTCCCGGCATCGGCCGTCGTCGTTGCAACCGGAAAGGTTGGCTCCAGCTGGTGTCTCGATGGTGTGACGGATTTGGCCCGCACCGACCTGGGCGAAAAGCAAGGGTCGCACGCGGCGGCTGCGCGTGCGAACGAGCCAAGTTGCCTTCAGAAAGCCCGCAAATGCCATGCGCGCCGGTCGGAAAGTCCGGCTCTCGCCTTCCGGATCCCGAACGGTGACGTCCTGGGCTCCAGCCACGAGTTGGAAGCGGCCTTGCGCCGAAAGAATGAAGTGGTCAGTTTGGAAGTAACCAATCTCGGGGGCGAGATGGAACATCTGTGCGGCGCCGAAGCCGGAAACATGGAGGTCGTTCGGCGGTACATTCGCATCACGCGGGTTCATCTCGGGCGAACCCCTGTGGTAGCCGCCGCCCGCGCCGACAGCCAACAGAAGCCACAGTCCGGAACTGGTCTCGCTGTGCGGACGCGGCGAGCGTTCACGGGCCTTGGGTGCGCTCTTGTCCTCGGCTACCGGCTCGACTACCAGGGTGACCCGATGCGGTTCGTCCGCAGATCCGCTGTGTGCGACGACTTGATCGTCATCTTGCCTCGCCTCGATGTAGTAGACGACCCAGTTGCCGTGCGCAGCGGCGGCGGGAATGGTGGCTCGATACCAGCTCGCCGTGTTCTCGACCGGAGCCATGTCGCGCGCCAAGAATTCGTCGCCATGCTCGGCGCGATAGGCGAGCACGATTTTCGTCGCGCCTAAACCCGGCGGCACCTGGACCTTGACGGTGACCGGGCTGTCCCGCGCGGCCAGCGCCACGGGCGGGTGGAAAATGATTTCGCCGGCGCGCTCGGGAGCGCTGGCGGCAGGCACCTCCTGGCCCGTCGGAAAAGGCAGGGCGTGGCCACCTGTAGATTGCAGCGGCGTCACACTTTGGGCTTCGGCGAAGGTCGCTTCCACTTCCGGATTGCTGAGTGACTTCGTCATTCGCATGGCCGGGTCGATGGCCAGCGCCTTGCGGAATTCCGCCAAGCCGAGCTCGCGATGCTTGAGGCCGCTGACGTAAACCACGCCCAGGTGAAGGTGGGTGCGAGCCGCGACGGTGTGGTGTTCCAAGTTGCCGTTCTTGCAGACCTCGATGGCCTCGCGAAGCAGATTGGCAGCGCCTTCCATGTCCAGCACTTCGTACCGGGCAAGGGCCCTCTTGTTCAGCTCGATGACCTTGTTGACCAGGCCTTCGTCGGGAAGCGCCGCCACGGCCATGGACGTGCCCGCCACGACGGCGAGCACTAGCGCGGCAGCGGGGGCGGGCCTGATGCAGAAGAGCCTGCCCGTCATTCGTTATCCTGCGCTGGATGCCCTGGTTTTTGCCTCGGCGGGCGTGGCCTAGCCGCCACTACCGCGACGAAGCTCGGTCAAAACCGCCTTCGCGATCGCCTTGAGCGTCTCGAACACGCCGACGCCGGTCGTGGCACAGGCTTCGAATTCCGGCATGTGCGTCGGGTTGAGCGCTTGCCTCAGCTCATCGAGGGGCGCGGCGT
>CAZTTW010001158.1:0-1851 GCA_964616265.1 uncultured Myxococcales bacterium
TCAGTGAAGAAAGCAGCGTAGCGAAACCGTCCACCAAATCGGGTCAACCCCAGGCATGGCTGCCCTCGGTGCAGGTCTGTAGCCTCTTTCCCACAAGCCCACGGCAATGATGATGCCTCCGAGAATTACGATTGCAGCGACGAGCAGCCATCGAATCGGAGACCGCGCTTGCAAGCCCCGTGGGCTGACGGGCCCAGCCGACGCGGCGGCGGGCACGGGCAAAGACAGCGACTGAGGTTGGTTTGAGCGCGCGGGCGTTCTGTCTGCTCGGAGGCCAACTTCACAAATGGTGGGTTCATGAAAAGAGCCGTCACGTCTTGGGACTGCGGAGGGGCTATCGACGTGGGTGACGTCCTCGCGCAAAGCGAGAATCGAGGATCTCCCTTGGCGGAAAGGCGATTCGGAGGGAGCGGGCGTGGGAGTGCGAGGGGTAGTCAGATGCTCCTCGATCCGCTTCCGCAGGAGCTGTCGCTCTATCTCGAAATGTCGCTGCATCAACTCGGCGAGCTCCGCACGCCCGACACGCTTCGCTGACTTTTCAAGATAGCGTTCGAGCTGGCGCTGAAAATCTACCGCAGTCAAATACCGATCCTCCGGCCGGAGTGCCATGGCGCGGTCGCAGATTTCGGCCAATGCTGGGTCCACGTCCGGACAGACTTCGCGGATCCTCGGCTCTTTTCCTGCAAGTCGAGTGCGTGTTAGATCCCTGAGGGAATCGCACAGGATGAGTCGCCTGCCTGCGAGGGCTTCCCACAGCATCACTCCGACAGCGAAAAGATCGGCGCGGGCGTCGACGGGACCACTGGCCTCGAGTTGCTCCGGCGCGCAGTACGTGAACTTTCCCTTGAAGATTCCCTTTCCCGTGATGGCAACGGAGCCGCTGGCTTGTGCGATGCCAAAGTCAAGCAACTTAATGTCGCCCGCGTAAGTCAAGAAAACATTGGCTGGAGCTACGTCGCGATGGACAACCCCAAGTGGACTTCCGTCATAGTCGGGCAGGGCATGGGCGTACTGAAGGCCCGCAAGGACTTGTGTAAGTATCCACAAGTGTTCTTCAAGGGGAAAGACTTGCAAGTCGATGCGCTGAAAGACATCGAGAAGCGACTGCCCCTCTAGGTACTCCATTGTCAGGACGTAGTCTTCACCGTCTTCCAGGACCTCATAGGTTTGGACCACGTTGGGGTGATTGAGCCTCGTGGCAAGCCGGGCTTCATCCAGGAACATCGTAATGAACCCCGTATCCTGAGCAATTTCGCCCCGAATCTGCTTCAGGACCACGAGCTTGTTGACATCCGCCGGGCCGCGAAAAACGCCAAGGTACACCTTGGCCATTCCACCCTCGCCCAAGAGGCAGATGACCTCATAGCGGCCGATACGTTGGTGGACCATCTGCTGCATGAGCAACAACTCGGGCAAAGGTAGGAGCGCGGTGCAGGTGCTCTCACCTGCCGGGCAAGAGAGTGAAGCGGATAGAATGAATCTATCACAGGTACGTGCTGGAACCTCAGAGCAACCGGGGGCTACAGCTGCAAGGCTTCCTTGTTTACAAAGGTGTGCGGTTCTCTTCCTCGAATTGCAGCAGCAACTTCGCGTCGGCGGTGGTCAATGGCACGTACCATCCGTCGAGCAACACGCCGATGCGCCGAGCGATGGCCCAATCCAAATCCGGCGAGGCTTGGTAGGGCGTGGCCAGCAGCGCCGCTTTGGCGCGTGTCCTCGTCAGAAGCTCGAAGGGTGGGACATCGGGAAGGCCACGGGTGTCCCAAAGCACGTAGCGACGCCCGCTTCGGGTCAGATGCAGCATGGGCGGACGGCGGCGCGGGGGAGGGCGGACTGCAGCTAAGACTGCGA
>CAZTTW010001159.1:0-1849 GCA_964616265.1 uncultured Myxococcales bacterium
CAGTCAAGGCCTCCGCCGCGGAAAAGGCGGCAGCCGACGACGAGGAGATCTACCGCCTGGTATTTCGGTCGTCACCCATCAGCGCCGAGGTGCTTATCGACGGCGAATACTATGCCCGTACGCCCTGCGAGCGGCGCATCCTGGATCCCAAGAAGGCCTACGCGATTACGGTTCGCAAGCAAGGATACGAGTCGCACGAGCGTTTGTTGGGACCATCCGACAATTGGGTCAAGAAGGGAAACGAGCGAATTCTGATGGTCAACGTGACCCTGAAGAAGGCGAGCGTCGCTGACAGCGCGAAATCCGCCGAACCCGCGGGTGAAAAGGCCGTCAAAGCTCTCGAGTCGCCCAAAGCCGACGACACCAAGCCAGCGCCCAAGGCAGAGCCTGTCAAGCCGGCCTCGCCGCCCGAGGAGAAGCCAGCGCTTTTCAAGCCGGTGCCCAACTTCGACGAACCGGCGCCCAAGAAGGCGAAGGAGTAGCCTTTTCATGAGCGGCCCGGTTCGCGGGAGATTCACGCAGGCCGCTGCGACCGCGGCGTTGGCGGGTCTCCTGCTCGCGCCGGGGACCGGCTGCAATCGACTTGGGTCCGGCGGCAGGACGGCATCGGATACGCGCCAGGGTGCCGCTGCGGTGGCGAAACGCCCGCGTCTCCCGCGCATCGACACCCACACGCACATTAGCCCGATGGGGCTCGAGCGAGCCCTGGCCATCATGGACGCGTGGGGCATTGATGGCATGGTCAACCTGTCGGGCATGGTTCCCGGTCCTCCCAAGCACATGCTGGAGCGCCAACTCGAGATGGCGCGCGCGTCGGGCGGCCGCATTGCTGTTTTCACCAACGTGAATTTCGTGCGCGCAGTACGTACCCGGCCGGCCGACTACGGGATGGCACTTGCGGAAGAGCTGAGCGTGGCCAAGGATATGGGTGCCATCGGCCTCAAGATTCCCAAAGGGTTGGGACTGGGTTACCCGGCTCCCGACGGCGAGCACCTCTTGCCGGTCGACGACCCCAAGCTGGATCCGCTTTTCGAAGAAGCCGGCAAGCTGGGAATGCCCGTCGCCATCCACACCGGCGATCCCAAAGCCTTCTGGCAGCCTGCGGACGCGAAGAACGAGCGGCTGGACGAGCTGCAGGCGCATCCCGAGTGGTCCTTTTTCGGCGAGCCGGTAGCGTCGTGGGCCGAGCTTTACGCCCAGTTCGAGCGGCGGGTCGCTCGTCATCCCAAAACGATTTTCATTGGCGTGCACTTCGGCAACGATCCCGAAGACCCCGACCACGTCGGCCAAATGCTGGACAAGTACCCGAACCTTTACCTCGACACCGCCGCGCGGGTGCCCGAGATCGGACGCCAGGACGCAACCAAGATGCGGCAGTTTTTCGAGAAATATCAGGACCGCATTTTGTTCGGCACGGACCTAGGCGTCGGGCCAACGC
This sequence comes from uncultured Myxococcales bacterium, assembly GCA_964616265.1. Taxonomy (GTDB): domain Bacteria; phylum Myxococcota_A; class Polyangia; order Fen-1088; family Fen-1088; genus Fen-1118. The sequence goes on from CAZTTW010001159.1 coordinate 1,439, forward strand.
AGGACGATATGATGTACGGCTCGAACGGCGCCTTGCCGCCGACCCTAGACGATGAACGACGCTTTTTCGAGTCGACGTGGCGCTACTTCGAAACCCGCGACAAGCAGTTCGAATCGCCGACGCCCATTCAAGGCCGCTGGAAGATCGACGGCATCGGCCTTTCCGAGCAGGTCCTGCGCAAGCTCTACTTCGAAAACGCTGCACGTCTGCTCAAGTGGCGGCCCAGCCCCGCTGCGCCCAAAGCGGCGGCACCGACGGGCGCCACGGGCGGGTAACTTTTCTGCGGATCTGCTTGACGGATGGGCCGGTCTGAACATAATCATCGCCTTCGCATTCCGGAGTAGCTCAGTCGGCAGAGCAGACGGCTGTTAACCGTCGGGTCGGGAGTTCGAATCTCTCCTCCGGAGCCAC
>CAZTTW010001160.1:0-1848 GCA_964616265.1 uncultured Myxococcales bacterium
TGGCCAAGCGGTCGACCTTGCTCGACACGGCCTTCTCGATGTTCACCTCGTAGACGAGGTGCAAACCACCTTTGAGGTCGAGCCCAAGCTGAATGCGCTTGGTGAAGTAGTTTTGAAAAAAGGCCGGCCGCTTCTCTTCCGGCACCACGGTCGGCACCAGATAAAGCACAGCCAGGATGATTGCCACGCCATAAAGCGCAGCCTTCCACCACCACGATCGTTCCATGGAGCGTTCCTTGTAGAGCTACGAGGCCTTCGCCTCAGTCGTCTTAGGCGGCTCGGTCGAAGCCGTCTTGAGCCGTCCGGTCACAGCACTGCGCTGAATCCGGATGCGCACGCCCTCCTGCACTTGGAGCGTGATCTCGGTGTCCTTGATTCCTGAGATGCGCCCGATGATGCCACCGGTAGTCACCACCTCGTCGCCCTTCTTGAGCTCGGAGAGCATTCGCTGCGTCTCCTTTGCTCGTTTGGACTGTGGTCGGATGACCAGCAGGTACATGACGCCGAAAATGAGCAGCATGGGAACCATCATCCCGGTGAGCCCGCCTGCGCCGGAAGACTGCCCTTGGGACGTGTTAGCTGCCTGAGCCAATGTGCATAGAAATTGAGTCACGAGGGCAAACGCTTACCAGAGGGTGGATCGCGGGTCAAGCAGTGATACCAGCTCCGTCTTCTGGCCGGGTTTGAAATTTGCTTGTGAAGCTCACGGGCTAGCGCAAGGTCTAGGCTTCGTCATAGGCGAACGCGAGCACGTCGCGGATCTCGGGCGCACCGAGGACAAGCATCAATAGTCGGTCGAAACCAAGCGCAATCCCCGAGGTAGGCGGCATGTTCGGAAGCGCGGCGAGGAGCTTTTCATCGATGGAATAGACGGCCTTGCCTCGCGCCCGGCGCATCGCGGATTCTTCGACGAAGCGGCGACGCTGTTCGACGGCATCCGTGAGCTCGCCGAAAGCGTTAGCCAGCTCGATGCCGCCGGCGTACAACTCGAAGCGTTCGACGGTCAGCGGATCGCCCGGCTTCGAGCGAGCCAGCGCGCCAAGCGGCTGCGGCCAATCGAAAACAAAGGTCGGGCGCGTCGTCCCCAGGTGCGGCTCGATGCGGTCGAGAAAGATTTGGTAGAAGACGTCGTCCCAAGCGGCATTCGCTGAAACCGAGCACCCTGCCTGCAGGGCCAGCACATGCATTTCAGCCGCACTCTCGTTGCCGCGCAATTTCACGCCGGCGTGCTGCTCGAAAAGGGCGCGAACGCTCACACGCTCGAAGGGCGGCTGCAAATCCAGCATCGGCGCGGCAAGAGCGCTACGCCGGAGTGCCGGAGTCGCGACGGAGGGCCATGTGCCGGCCGCGCGGGCTGCCACTTCCACCATGGCCTCGCAGTCGCGCATCAGATCGTCCATCGTGCCGCCGGCTCGATACCACTCGATCATCGTGAATTCGGGTTGGTGGAACGGCCCGTCTTCCTCGGCGCGAAAACAGCGGCAGAATTGGACGATGCGTTCCATGCCGCCTGCCACCAGGCGCTTCATGTGATACTCGGGCGACGTGATGAGGTGCCTGCCCTCGCCGGCCGGAATTGCGTCGAGGTGCAGCTCCTGCCCAGGCGCCAGCACCCGCGCCGGCGTCTCCACCTCGACGAAGTCCTGCGAATCGAAATAGCGCCGCAGCTCGCGCAGGACCTGCGCGCGCGAGAGCAGCGCCGGTCGCCGCGCCCGAAGCCGCGACTGCTCGGAAGAAGTGCTCGTCGGCCGAGGCACGCGCCTACGCGCGACCGACGCGCTCCAGGTACTCGCCGTTGCGCGTGTCGATCTTGATCGTGTCGCCCTCGTTGATGAACAAGGGAACGTT
>CAZTTW010001161.1:0-1848 GCA_964616265.1 uncultured Myxococcales bacterium
GCGCCGCTCTCCCGTATGCCACCTCTGTGAACCCGAGAACTAGGGACAGCCCCTAGTCGCTCTTGTCACGAATTCGCCACCCCCTCCGCGCTCGCGTCCCTCTCTGCGCCCTCACCCTCGAAAAAGATACTGGCACACCAACGGCGTCAGACCAAGATCAGCGCATGGCACAGAATTTTGGAATCATCGGCCTCGGTGTCATGGGTGAGAACCTCGCCCTCAACATCGAGAGCCGCGGCTACAGCGTGGCGGGCTTCGATCTCGACGGAAAGAAGGTCGATGCTTTCGTGGCTCGCACCAAAGGAAAAAAGGCCGTCGGTGCGCGCAGCGTGGCCGAGTTCGTACAGAATTTGGAGAAGCCGCGTCGCTTGCTGGTCATGGTGCCAGCGGGCAAGGCCGTGGATGCGGTCATCGCGGATTTGCGCCCGCACTTGGCTGCGGGCGACGTCATCATCGACGGTGGCAACACGCTCTTCTCGGATACCGCTCGGCGCATTCGCGAATTGCAGGGCACCGGCATTCTCTTCGTCGGCGCCGGGGTCAGCGGCGGCGAGGACGGAGCGCTGCACGGTCCGTCTATCATGCCGGGTGGCGATCCCTAGGCGTGGCCGCTGGTAAAGCCCATTCTTCAGGCGATCGCGGCCAAGGCAGACGATGGCACTCCTTGCTGCGAATGGATTGGCAGCGGCGGAGCCGGACACTTCGTCAAGATGGTCCACAACGGCATCGAGTACGCCGACATGCAGATGATCTGCGACGCCTTCTTCTTGCTGCACCGATTGCTCGGCATGTCCCCCGACGAGATGAGCAACGTCTTCGCCGAGTGGAACAAGGGCGAGCTATCGAGCTACCTGGTAGGCATCACCTCGGCCATCTTGGCCAAGAAGGATCCCGACACGGGAAAGCCCATGGTCGAGATTATTCTCGACACTGCCGAGCAGAAGGGCACCGGCAAGTGGACAAGCCAAATCGCCCTCGACCTCGGCGTGCCGGTGCCGACGATTGCCGACGCGGTTTTTGCGCGCACCTTGAGCGCCATCAAGAAGGAGCGCGTTGCCGCTTCGACCGTTCTTGGCGGACCCACGCCGACCTTCGCCGGTGACAAGGTGGCGTTCGTCGAGATGGTCCGCAAGTCGCTCTTCAGCGCGAAGATCTGTTCGTACGCGCAGGGCTTCCAGCTGCTGCGCGCCGCCGATCAAGAGCATCACTGGAGCTTGGCTTATGGCGCGGTTGCATCGCTGTGGCGCGCAGGCTGCATCATCCGCGCGCAGTTTCTCGGCAAGATCAAAGACGCCTACGCCCGCAAGCCGGATCTCGCCAATCTACTGCTGGATCCGTATTTCGCCGGCGTCCTCGGCGCGTGCAACGATTCCTGGCGCAAGGTGGTAGCCGTCGCTGCGGAGAATGGAATCGCCGTTCCCGCCTTCATGAGCGCGCTCGCTTACTACGACGGCTATCGCAGCGCCGTGTTGCCGGCGAACCTGCTGCAAGCCCAGCGCGACTATTTCGGGGCCCACACCTACCAGCGCGTGGATCGCGAAGGCAAGTTCCACACGCAGTGGATGGAAGGTTGAGCTGATCTCAGTGCCGCATTCTCCATGACCGATCCGCGCCTCTCCCTGTCGGGAGAGGCCGCCGACGTCCGCGTTGGCGGGTGAGGAGCCGCAGCGGGCTAGCCGTGAAAATTCAGCATGCGGCCGTCGGCGGCCAGCGCTGCTTCGTGCACGGTCTCTGAAAGCGACGGATGGGCATGCACCGTGCGCTGGATGTCCTCGGCGCTTGCGCCGAATTCGATGGCCAGCACTGCCTCGGCGATCATTTCGGACGCCATGGGCGCCATGATGTGAA
>CAZTTW010001162.1:0-1848 GCA_964616265.1 uncultured Myxococcales bacterium
CGGACAAGGATCATTATGGCGCGGGTCTTGTCAACATCGGGGCTGCAGCCGACATCATCAGGGGCGTCAATGGAAACTGGAGGGGAGATGCTCCGCCTCAGTGTTCAGGTACGTGGCCCTACCTTTGGCCGATGTATCTCGTCGCAGGAAAGCAAACCCGAGTCGCTATTGCTTGGTCGCAGGATCCCAATTACAGCCAATATGCAAATCAGCCTCAGGCAGATCTGGATCTGTGGGCGCTCGACCCCCAGGGTAACCAATTCCAGAGCCAAGTTGGAAATAGCTGGGACAACAACTACGAGTTCATTGACTTCGTACCTCCTCAGACGGGAACTTACACGATTCAGATCACAAAATACCGTTGTGATTCCACCTTCAGCTCCAATCGCATTGGTCTGGCCTGGCACCAGGTACCGTGATGCGTTTTCGCTGTCTCGCGTTTCTCACGCTGTGCGGGTCTGTTGGCTGCAACAACAGCAGACCCGTGGACTGCTACAAAATTGCTCCATCTGATTGCGGGAAATACTCACAATGCCGGACCATAGCCGCCGGAAGATTAGATGATCAATGTGTTGAGCTGTTCTCCCCTGTCGGCTGCTGGCCTGTGGATGTCCCCGGTTGTCAGTTGGAGTTCAATATGAGAGATCCGACAGGGCAGTGTTGGGGAATGGGAGAGTGCCTGGTCCCGCCCGGGTGGCAGGAGGATGGCAGCTGTTACGGATCTTTGGAATCGATCTACAATGCCTGCTATCCACGGGATGCTGGAACCGCGGTCGATAGCGGGATAGCTGGTGGGGGCGATACCGGAGGGGACTGAGCGGCGATAGTCTCGATATCACGTGGACCCAAAGGAAGACGCCTTCCAAGGGTCCGCGTTGTGTCGGGCAATGTTGCAGTCGAACGGCGTAGCCACGGGAAGGTCTACCACCGCGACCAACACCCACCGCTCCGATTAGGTGCGAGGGTCCGGTGTCCCTTTCGGCAGCTTTCCAAGACGTCGCTGCGCTTGTCGCGGGTTTGCGGTCTCGATTCCAGCGTTTCTACGGATGCTGCGCTGGCGGTGAGTCCGGCGCCCCTCACCCGCCTCGCTGCGCTCGGCGACCTTGTCCGGGAGAGGCGCGGATCCTCAGCTCAGCTTTCGGCGATCCACTGCGTGTGGAACTTGCCTTCGCGATCCACGCGCTCGTAGGTGTGCGCGCCGAAATAGTCGCGCTGGGCTTGCAGCAAGTTCGCCGGTAACTCGGCGCTGCGATAGCCGTCGTAGTAGGCGAGAGCGCTCATGAACGCGGGAATGGAGATACCGTTTTCGGCAGCGACGGCCACCACCTTGCGCCACGGATCGTTGTACGCGTTCAGGACTCCCGCGAAGTACGGATCCAGCAGCAAATTGGCGAGGTCGGCGTTGCGCGCGTAGGCCTCTTTGATCTTGCCTAGGAACTGCGCGCGGATGATGCAGCCAGCGCGCCACAGCGATGCAACCGTGCCGTAGGCAAAACCCCAGTGGTACCCTTGATCCGCCGCGCGCAGCAGTTGGAAGCCCTGCGCGTACGAGCAGATCTTCGCGCTGAAAAGCGCCTTGCGGACCATCTCGACAAACGCTGCCTTGTCGCCGGTGAACGCGGGCTTGGGCCCGGCAAGGACGGCCGAAGCGGCGACGCGCTCCTTCTTGATGGCGCTCAAGGTGCGCGCGAAGACCGCGTCGGCAATCGTCGGCACCGACACGCCCAGGTCGAGCGCGATTTGGCTCGTCCACTTTCCGGTGCCCTTTTGCTCAGCGGTGTCGAGAATGATTTCGACCATGGGCTTTCCCGTGTCGGGATCCTTCTTGGCCAAGATGGCCGACGTGAT
>CAZTTW010001163.1:0-1847 GCA_964616265.1 uncultured Myxococcales bacterium
TCACGCCTTTCACAAGGCGCTGGATGCGCATTTTCCCCTGCTGCGGGACGTACGCCTCACCGATTTCAAGATGCGCATTCTCGATCCCGAGGCAGCCACCGCCGCCAAGACCCGCGTGCTCATCGAGTCGCAAATGCACGGCGAAAGCTGGAGCACGATCGGCGTCTCGCAGAACATGATTGAGGCGAGCTCCGAAGCTCTGCGCGACGCTCTCGAGCTGCCCCTCATTCGCGCGGCCAAGCCGTAGCAGGCACGAGCCCTTACGGGTCACACGCCCACCGCTGCCCTGGGTGGTTGCGGACGGATAGAGTCTGCAACTCATGTTCCGTGACGCGCCCGCCAGCGCCGCCGAACCGCCGCGCCCGGCCAATAGCCGAAGCGAAGCCGGCCTAAGAAATAGCGACCCGCGCGGTCTGAATATGGAAGACGTGCACGAAATGCAGTGGCTCAGGCGCTAAAAAAAGCGGCGCCACAGCCTCTAGAAATCGGCCAGGGCGGCGCCTTGACACTTGCCGAGTAAGCAGCTCTCCTTTCTAATCGGCAACGCATTTCGCCAGCGCCCACCAGCCCTATCGCCTTGCTCAACAATGAACGTTGGACGTCAAAGAATTTAGGACCCTATTTGTCGTAATTCGTTACAGCCGTCACAACGTCCGTGATACAGTAATGCTGCTGAATCCGCCAACAAGGAGAGGTCGAATGAACCGAGGATATTGTGTGCGAACGCTCGTGTTTGCCGGGCTGCTGGGTCTCGGAGCCTGTGGAGGCTCCGACTCCGGCGACGGAAACACCTGTACTGTGAAAGTGAACGCCGCCGGACAACCGACGCTGGTTTGTCCCAACGGCACCACCGTGATCGGCGGCGTCGATGCCGCCACCAACGCCTGCACCATCGTCTCCGTGAACGCCACTACCAAGAAGGTGTCGTGTCCGGACGGCACGGAGTTCGTACTGCCGGCGACTGTCACGGGCTCCGCGTGTACGCTCGTCAGCAACGGCGATGGCACCAGCTCGATCACCTGCCCCGGCGGTGACGGCGGCGTCGTCACCTTACCGGTCAAGAATGCCCTGTCGAGCTTCACAAGCATGAGCGCGGCTGACCTGGCGGCGCTCGATCTGAGGATTACGATCACGAGCATCACGGTTCCCGCGGCCGGCAAGCCGGTGGTCGCTTTCAAAGCCATGGACAACAGCTCGGGCAACGTGGTCTCGGGCTTGCCAGCGACGGCGATGCGGGTCGCCCTGCTCAAGCTGGTCCCGGCGACCGCAGGAAACGACACCTGGGTCAGCTACATGGCAGCCAACGCGACCAGCGTCGCCGGCACGGAAACCGGTGCCGCCGCGAACCTAACGGACAACGGTGATGGCACCTACGTCTACACCTTCAGCCAGATCGTGATCGATCCCACCAAGGCAGGCACGAGCTACGATGCAAACGCCACGCACCGCTTCGCCATGCAGATTTCCCAGAGCGGAACCAGCGGTCAGCTCTTCGCCCCGGTGAACGTGGTCAAGGATTTCATTCCAGCCACCGGCGCCGATGTCACCGGCAAGAACGACAAGATCGACCCGGCCTCGTGCCTCGAATGTCACAGCTCGTTCCGCGCCAAAGCGGGCGGCACCGGCGCGTTCCACGGCGGCACACGCTACGACGTCCGATTCTGCGTGGCCTGCCACAACAGCCAACGGCGGTTCACCCCGATTCCAGGCACAGGCACGGTACCTGCGGTCGATCTCGATGCCCCAGGCGCCATCGATCCGACGACCTCTGCGTGGGCCGGCAACGCGACCCTGGTCAACGGCGAAGCCTTCATCGATCTCCCCGTCTACATCCACAAGATCCACAT
>CAZTTW010001164.1:0-1842 GCA_964616265.1 uncultured Myxococcales bacterium
ATTTGGTTTCGTGGGGAAACCAAACGGTCTTATTCCTTTAGCAGATTAGATGCAATGCCCAGTCGGTGGATCTCGCTCGAGCCTTCGTAGATCTCGCACACCTTGGCGTCGCGGAAGTGCCGCTCGACGGGATAGTCGGTCAGGCAGCCGTTGCCGCCGAGAATCTGCACGGCATCGCTAGCGACGCGCGTGGCGGCCTCCGAAGCGATCAGCTTGGCCATCGAGGCCTGGGCTCCCGTCGAACCGTCGCCAGCGCGCGATGCCGCCGCCCGCCACGTGAGCAGTCGAGCAGCGTCGAGATAGGTCGACATATCCGCGATCTTGAATTGCACCGTCTGGTGATCGGAGATGGATTGCCCGTTCGTGCGGCGGGAAAGCGCGTACTGGGTGGCGGCGGCAAAGGCTGCGCGGCCAATGCCGAGCGCAAGCGCAGCGGCCACTACCGAGCCGCCTTCTCGCGCAAAGCGAAGGATCTCGGGCCCCGCCTTCTCGCTGCCGAGGAGCGCGCCAGCGGGCAAGCGCACATCGTCGAGAGTCATGGTACTTCGAAGCGCGCCACGCAGCCCCATCGTCTGGTAGGCAGGTCCGAACGAAACGCCAAGAGCGTCGGTGGGAACGATGAACGCCGCCGGGCCCGCGTGATCGCCAGTGCGAAGTCCGGCAATCACCAGGGCGACCTGCGCGTAGGGGCTCGGCGTGACGAAGCTCTTCGTTCCGCGCAGCACCCAACCGCCTGCTTCTTGTTGCGCAACGGTTGCCAGAACGTCCGCATCGGCGCCGTCGGGCTCGGTCAGGGCAAAGCTGCCAAGCTTGCTGCCGCTGGCGAGAGCGCGCAGCCACGTCTTCCGTTGCGCGTCCGTGCCGAAATGAGCCAAGGGCTCGCACACGAGGAAATTGTGAAGGCCGACGACGGCCGCCGTCGACGCGCAGGCGCTCGCCAGCTCCTCGATGACCAAGGAAGCAGCCACGGCGTCCAGACCGAGCCCACCCCACGCCGCCGGAACGGAAATTCCCAGCGCGCCCAGCTTACCGAGGTGCGCGACCGCCTCGCGAGGAAAGCGTTGCTCGCGATCCACCGCAGCGGCATGGGGAGAAATCTCTCGCGCGGCCAGCTCGCTGGCTTTATCGCGCAAGGCTCTTTGAGCATCGGTCAAGTCGAAATCCACGGTCCTTCTTTACCATTGTCGGCCCCCATTTCCGCGCCCTAACGCCACGCTTTTTGCTCTATCCTCAAGGGATCTCGCCCGGTTGCTCCATTCCCCATGCCTGAATCCATCAGCGGCCACATTCACTCGTTCTTCGCGACGGCCTTCGTGGAGAACCTTCCGCTCAAGGAGCTGGCGGTGGCGTATCCCGAGGCCAAACGCTCGCCGCGCGAGCTGTGGTTTCAGCCCGCCTCGGGCGGAACCGTTTTCATCTATCCGTTCGGAGCCGTGGTGTTCCTGGACGTGGCGCCCGACGTGCGCGCGCTCGAGCTTAGGCGCCTGGCGCAGGCACGGCCCGGCCTGAGAAAAGCCCAGGTCCTCAACGAGGAGCTGAGCGTGCGCGAGGTGCCCGACGCGCGCCCAGACATGGAGAACGGCATTTTCGTCGTCAACTCGCTGACCTTCGAGCGTGCCAGTGTCGTCGCGCTGACCGTCGCCCAAAGCGCAGCCATGGACTATTACGAAAGTATCGTCGACCAGATGTTCGTGACGACCGACCGGCTGGGCGAGCAGCTGGAGAAGGTCGGCACCATGCACATGCGCACCCGCCACCTGCACAAATTCATCGGCACCACCGTCGGGACACGCAGCGAGGTGCTTTCGATTCTACACTTGCTCGACAAGCCCGACGCTGCCT
>CAZTTW010001165.1:0-1838 GCA_964616265.1 uncultured Myxococcales bacterium
GCCTCTGTTTCTCGGTTCCTCCCTGTTTTTCCCTTAAGTGACCGGCATTGGGGCTAGCCCGCAGAATTTTGGGACTGGCGAGACTTCTTCGGGGATGCTCTAAAGTCTCCCGCTCCGATGCCATCCGCGGTCGACAACATTGCGAAAATCGTTGCCTCGCTCCGGCGAGCCTGCAAGCCGGGCGTGTGGTCCGCGGGCGTGAATCTCGTGCGCGCCGGCGCCGTGCAGGTGGAATCGCGTAACGACGAGGAAATCGTGCTGCGGGTGCGCGCCCAGGGCAGGGCAGTGCCAGCCCAAGTCGTTCTCTATCCGGGCGAAGACGAGTGGGACTGCGATTGTCCGGGCCGCCTGCGGCCGTGCGAACATCTCGCGGCAGCGGGCATCGCGCTTGGCCAAGCCGAAGCCCCGGCCCCGAACCAAGACGACCCGAACGCCCAATCCGTGGGCGCCAAGCCCCCGGTCGCACCTGCCCAGGTCTGGTCACGCGTGCTCTACCGGTTTGCGCAGGTCGAAGGCGGTCTGACGGTGCGCCGGTTCATCGTGCAGGCCGACGGCAAAGAAACGGCGCTCGATGGAACGCTTTCCGCGCTCTTGGCTCGGCCGGCGGAAGCGCGGACACTCCAGGTCGAGCAATGCGACTTGCAGTCGGATCGGCTGCTCGAAACGGGAGCGCGCGCGACGCTGCCGCCTTCGAAGCTCGACGCTTTGATTCGCGTGCTGGTGGGTTGCCGCATGGTTTTTCTCGACGGCCGGCAAGTCGTCATGTCCGAAGAAGAGGTGCTGCCGCAGGCGGTAGTCACCGAACACGGCGACGGCGTGGCCGTCACCATCCGTCGCGATCCGCGTATCACGGCGGTGCCCAGCCCCGGTGTGGTCGTGGTCGGCGACGAAATCGCCCGCCACGGCGAGCTGGAGCTGTGTGGCGGCTTTCTGCAGAACCTGCCCATCGTGCACACCTATCGTGCCGCCGAGTTGGGCGAGGTGGCGACGCGCCTCCTGCCCGATCTCGTTCGTCGCATGCAGGTCGATGTCCGGACCAAGCGCCTGCCGCGCATCGCTCGCGGAATTGCGCCGCGGCTGGTGCTCGACCTCAGCCAGATTGGCGCGTCGCTGGCGGTGCTGCCGAAGCTGGTCTACGGCAATCCGCCGTGCGCGCGCATCGACGAGGGACGGCTGGTGCATCTGACCGGGCCGGTGCCAGTGCGCGACGAACCCGCGGAAAAACGGCTGCTCGAAAAACTGCGCGGCGACCTGAATTTGGTGTGCGGCCGGCGCAGCAGCTACGACGGCGCCGACACCGTCCGTTTCGTCGAAAAGCTCAAGCGCTGGCGCGGCGAGCTCGCCGGCGACGGCGCCAAGCTGGTGGGCACGCCGGTTCACCTCGAGCCCAAGCTGCGTATCCAAGATCAGGGCACGGGCGCGGCAGGCTTGCCGAACGTCCGCTTCGATCTCGATTTCAACGTCATCGCCGACGGCAAGGCGAGCGCCGTGGGTACGGTCAGCGCCGCGTCGGTGCTGTCGGCCTGGCAAGAGGGCTTTGGTCTCGTTCCGCTCGACGGAGGTGGCTTTGCGCCGCTGCCCGAAGCGTGGTTGGCCAAGCACGGGCATGCGTTGGCGGCACTGCTGGCGGCGCGTTCTGGCGACGGACGCGTGGCCACCCACGCGCTGCCCACGCTTGGCCGGCTGTGCGAAGACTTGGACCAGCCGCCACCGCCCGGTCTCGACCGCTTGGCGCCACTGGCCGAAACCTTCGAACGCTTGCCCGAGGCTGCGCTACCGAAGGATCTTCGCGCCAGCCTCCGTCCTTACCAGCAAATTGGCGTGAATTGGCTCAGCTT
>CAZTTW010001166.1:0-1836 GCA_964616265.1 uncultured Myxococcales bacterium
GAGCTCTCTTTCTAGCAAGCGCTGAGCCATGGCGGAGCGAACGTCGGAATCGTCGCTGAAGCTCAGCCTACTGCCGCGTTCTCGCGCGAGTTCGGCCAGCAGAAGCGTCTCTGCGATTTCGTCCAGGGCCTGTCGCACGCTCTTGTTTGTCGCCTTGGCCTTCGCCGCCACTTGCTTGGCAAAGACGGGCGTACCCGCAACGGTCGCAACGATCTCGCCAAGGTCCGGCGCCGGAACCAGCGTCCATTGCTCGTTGGCGCTGCGGCTCGAGCAGGCGGCAACGAATAATAGAGAGAATGCAAACGCGCGGCGGCGCATTGGCCCCATCGTAACAGAATCGTCTGCTGCCGAAACTTCGTGCGACTTCATCGCCTGGAGGTCGGTTGTGCTAGCTTGCGACGCCGATGACCTCCGCCGCGGCGTACTTCGTGGTTGCAATCGACGGACCGGCCGGTTCCGGCAAGTCGACCGTTGCCCGAGCCCTTGCCGACCGACTTGGCTATACGTTCCTCGATACCGGGGCGCTTTACCGAACCGTCGCCCTGATGGCCAAGCGACAGGGAATACCGTGGGATGATGGTCTGCGCTTGGGCAAGCTGGCGGGCGAGCTCGACATCGTCTTCGTCCGCGGCGACGGCAAGACACGCATTCTCGCGAACCAATCGGACGTGACCGACGAGATCCGTACGGCCGAGATTTCGCAGGGCGCCTCCAAGGTCTCGGCGTTGCCGGCAGTTCGAGCAGGCTTACTCGACTTGCAACGCAACGTCGCCGCCAAGGCGAACGTCGTGGCCGAGGGCAGGGACGTGGGCACGGTGGTTTTTCCTTCGGCGCAGGCAAAGTTTTTTTTGGTCGCGAACGCCTCGACGCGAGCCGAGCGCCGCACGCTGGAATTGCAGGCGGCGGGGCGACCGGCGATATTTACGGATGTGCTCGCCGAGATGCAGGAGCGAGACGCCAGGGACAGCCAGCGCGCGGTCGCGCCGCTGCGCCCCGCGGATGACGCCATGGAGATCGATTCGTCGAACGCGTCGCCCGAAGAAGTTCTAGAGAGGATGCTGAGCGTCGTCCGTCAGCGTGGCGGCTGAATGGCCCGCGCGCCATAACGCGCCATTAAGTTCCGTTTGGCCCTTCCTTCGTTGACATGCGGGTACTGCAGCGGTAGTTTTCGCCGCCCTTCGCTAATTTCGATGGTCGGGATTGGCGATGCAACAACCGTTGCCGGGTCGCACGAGGGGCGCCGTCGCGAACCGGACCAGCCGGCCTTGAGGCCGCGTTGTTAGTCCAAAGGATACTCATGGTAGCTGTGCCGTCGTCTTCCGATACCACCTCGAATAGTGATGATAGTTTTGCTGCCCTCTTCGAAGAGTCGCTCAAGCACGACGAGGTGAAAGAAGGCGAAATCGTCAAAGGCAAAGTCATTGCCATCACGAAGGACAATGTCGTTGTCGACATTGGCTACAAGTCTGAGGGCACCATCGCTGCCTCGGAATTCATCGTCGACGGACAGATGACCATTAAGGTTGGAGACATCATTGATGTCTTCTTGGAGAGCCGCGAGGACGAAAACGGTCTTTGCATTGTCTCCAAAGAGAAGGCGGACCGCCTCAAGGTTTGGGACGAGATTTCGGCCGCGTGCGAGCGCGACGAGCTTATCGAAGGCGTCATCAGCACGCGCGTAAAAGGCGGCCTATCGGTCACCATCCGCGGCGGCGTGAAGGCCTTCTTGCCAGGTTCACAGGTCGACTTGCGCCCCGTGCGCAACCTCGACAATTTGCTCGGCAAGAGCCACCGCTTCAAGGTCATCAAGTTCAACAAGAAGCGCGGCAACATCGT
>CAZTTW010001167.1:0-1836 GCA_964616265.1 uncultured Myxococcales bacterium
TGCACGAGCTCGGCCATGCTGCGCACGCCGATGGCCTTCTTGCCCTTGGTACGCGCGACGAAGGCGTCGACTTTCTTTCCGTCGAGATCGAAGCCCGCCACGCTGTAGCCGCGGCTTTCGATGTTGAGAGCGAGGTTTTCGCCCATGACGCCGAGGCCGATGATTCCAAAGTTCTGTGCCATGCGGTGATCTTGGTCTTACGGCGTCGGTTCGGCAAGGAGAGGTCGCAGAGGGGGATGGAGAGAGCGCAGAGGGGTGGCGAGGGCGTAACGTCGGCGTTAAGCCACTGCTCGCGCTGTGCGCACGAGGGTCATCAGCTGGCGGCAACGTTCGGTGAGGGCGGCCGGGCCTTTCTCGGCGAGGAGCTTCAAGTCGAACACGGAGGCACCCACGCCGAGCGCCGAGGCGCCTGCCCGGATGAAGTCTTCGGCGGTGCTAAGATCTACGCCGCCGGTGGGAAGCATCTTGATTTGTGGCAGCGGTGCTTTCAGGGCGCGCAGGTACGAAGCGCCGCCGAGGGCAGAGCACGGGAAGATCTTCACCATGTCGGCGCCCGCCCGCCAAGCCGCGATTACTTCGGTCGGCGTTAGTGCGCCCGGCATGCACGGCTTGTCCAGCGCGTGGGCGGCACAAATCGTTTCCACGTCCAGCCCGGGTGCCACGATGAACTCGGCGCCCGCCTCGATGCACGCCTTGGCCGTCGCGCCATCCAGCACCGTTCCGGCCCCCAGCACCACGTCGGTGTCGACTTCCCTACGCAATTGGCGCAGCAGATCCGTGGCGCTGGGTACGGACGTCGTGATTTCGAGCACGTCGATTCCCGCGGCAAGAATGGCTCGCGCGACGGTCGCGGCGATCTCTGCCGAGGGCGCCCGCACGATGGGAACGATTCCCGTGGTTTCGATGCGCTTGCAAATCTCGGCTCGGTTCATCTCTCGCCAGCGCTTCTAGCTAGTCTTGGCGATCTTGCTCCAGCCGTCCTTCAGTTGGACGGTGCGGTTGAAGACCGGCGCGCCGGGCTTCGAGTCGACGGCGTCCACGCAGAAGTAGCCGAGCCGCTCGAACTGGAAACGCGAGCCGGGACTGGCCTCGGCGAGCGAAGGCTCGATCCGCGCCTCGCTCAGGGTTTCCAGCGACGCGGGATTGAGCGTGGTGCGGAAGTCGGCGTCGCCCGCCGACGGATTGTCGACCGTGAACAGCCGATCGTAGAGACGAACCGTGGCCTTCACCGCGTGCGCGGCCGACACCCAGTGCGAGGTTCCCTTCACGCGCCGACCGTCAGGGGCGTCACCGCCACGCGATGCCGGATCCCACGTGCAGTGCAGCTCGACGATTTCGCCCTGGTCGTTCTTCACCACCTCGGTGCAACGGATCAAACAAGCGTAGCGCAGTCGGATTTCCGCGCCCGGCGACAAGCGGAACCACTTCTTGGGCGGGTTCTCCAGGAAGTCATCCTGTTCGATGTAGACGACCTTGGAAAACGGAATCTTGCGCATGCCCATCGAGGGGTCATCGGGATGGTTGGGCGCATCGAACCAGTCGACCTGGCCCTCGGGATAGTTGTCGATGACGACCTTGAGCGGCCGCAGGACCGCAAGCGCGCGCGGCGCCCGCTTCTCCAGGTCTTCGCGAATGGCGAATTCCAGCACGCCCACGTCGACCGTGCTGTCGTTCTTGGCGATGCCGATGCGCTCGGCGAAGATGCGCATGGCTTCGGGCGTGTAGCCGCGGCGGCGCAGGCCGCAGATGGTCGGCATGCGCGGATCGTTCCAGCCGGTGACCAGCTTCTCCTGCACAAGCTGGAGCAACTTGCGCTTGCTCATCAACGTGTACGTC
>CAZTTW010001168.1:0-1834 GCA_964616265.1 uncultured Myxococcales bacterium
TCATCGCCTATCTCCTTGACCACGCGATGCTCGACTTTTCGGGCGAGCTCACGATTGACATGGTCAAGGAATTCCTCCGCGATGAGGAAGGCCCCGCTGCCCGCGCCTTGCTGAACAAGATAATGCAAGATGGCGGTGTGGAAGAGATGCAAATTGCTCTCGCGGATTGTCTGCAGGACTCCCTTCGCACCGGCCTGACCGAGGGCGCCGTCGGCGAGCAACTCAAGCTCTACTCCGAGAGCTGAGACGACGCCTCCGAGGAGGCCTCAGACGATGATCGACAGCCGAGTGCGCAGCTCGTTGTGATCTGGCCCGAGTTGTCCACCATCACGCGAACAGCGCCGTTCTGATCGGTGCGCAGGAGTGGAATGCCCCGGTGTTCATAGCGCCGAATGGCTACAGGATTCGGCAACCCGAAACGATTGAACCTTCCCGCCGAGGCCACTGCCAAGGTGGGCGACACCGCCTCTAGGAGGCGATCGCTCGAAGCATAGCGGCTTCCGTGATGGGGAACTTTGAGCACGTCGCTGGGGAGGTCCGCCGCGCAGGTCGCCCCTTCGAAAAGCTCCGCTTCACCCTCGCTACCAATATCGCCAGTGAACAAGATCCGGCGACCGGCAAACGCGAGCTGAACCACCAGCGAGCCGTCGTTCGTGTCCAGTCCCGGCGGAACACCGATGGCTCCGTCGAGCCATGGACCCAACAGCTTGATGCCGATGCCGTTGACGGTTAGGTCGGCCGGCCGCTCGATGCGCACGTTCTTCTGCCTCGCCAACGCCAACAGCTCGACGTACCGGCGATTTCGGCCGTCGTCACCGTTCGTCCACAATGTCCGAACCGGAAAGCGCTGGAGGATGCGAACCAGCCCATTCATGTGGTCGGGATGCGGGTGAGACAGAATCACCAGATCCAGCGACACGATACCGCGTGCACGAAGAACCGGCTCGACGATGCGTGCGCCGGTGTCGAAGGAGTCGTCGTAGCGACCACCTCCATCGACGAGCGCTACAAAACCGCGGGGGCCTTCCACGATGGCTGCGTCACCCTGACCGACGTCGAGAAAGGTCACACGCAGGTCTTCGCGGCCCCTGCGGAGCACGTCCCGGGCCACCATGCTTCCCCAAGCGGAGAATCCCGCGATCATGCCAAGCAACAGCCAAGGGCGCCAATGCGTCGATCTCCGTAGGAATGCAGACAAGAGAAGCCCAGCGCTAGCGACGAGCAGCAGGGTTTCTCCCCACGTCGGGTAGCGGACCAGAACAATCGGAGCGAAACGGCGAAAAAGATCGGCCGCCGCAAGGGCCGTTTGCGAAGCGAATGCCGCCAGCCAAAGTGGCAGAGCGCCCAGCCACCCGTGCGCCAGCCCGAGCAAGGAACCGACCAAGCCGCACGGCAAGACGACGAGCTCGACGATGGGGACGAGCACCAGGTTCCCGAGAGGCGCGGCCGGGGTAATTTCACCGAAATGATGTGCGACGAGTGGAGCGGTAACGAGGCAGGCCGCGAGACTTGTCGATAGAGAACGCATGAGCCAGGCAAGGGTTCGTCTGGGTAAGGAGCGCGTCTGCGAGCCATGCGCGGGCAGCATCCAGCGCGCGAAAAGCCCGAGACCGATGACCGAGGCGAACGAAAGCTGAAACGACACGTCCAGAATTGCCAAGGGCGACCGTGCCAGGAGCAGGAGCGCGGCCGCCGCGATGCTGGTGGTAAGGCACAAGGGCCGGTTCACGATGCTGGCCAGGAGAACGATGGTGGCCATCACCGCCGAGCGCAGCGTCGCCACGGCCTCGCCCGTGAGCAACGCATAGAACGCGCACGCCGGGAGCGACAGGAG
>CAZTTW010001169.1:0-1833 GCA_964616265.1 uncultured Myxococcales bacterium
GAAGAGAGTCAACTGCGCCAAGCGTATTTCGCCGTGCGCGGGCCGGCGTCGTTTTCACGCACATTTGAAACGTTGATGGCGACCTCACAGGATGGCGGAAACATCGCCACTGTGTCGGGCGGGCTCAAGACGTATGTGCGCAAGTCCGCGAGCGACGGTATCGCAGTGTTCCTGGACAACCAGGGCATGGGCTCCGTGCAGACGCAGATCAAACTGAGCAGCCCCGCGATTCAATTCCCCGCGGGAAACACGCAGATTACTGTCGTTGCGAACGAAATCCGACCCGTCGTGGTCTCGGCGAAGTGGACCGCCAACGCGACCCTTGCGTATGTCGCGGCCAACGTGCTCGGCAAGTTGACCATCGGCACCAAGACTCTTTACGTCCTTCATGGGCGCTCGGGCGAGTCGGGGGAGATTGCTGTTCAGTACGGAACCGCGCCAAGCACAGCGCCCACGGATCCCTGGAATTGGGATGCGACCAGCAAGACCGCACGCGCGACGTTCACGTATCCGACCGGCGCCACCATCACCGAGCTTCCTCTAGATTCCGGCGATGGATCGTCGGCGACATTTCTCGTAGTAAACACGCCTCTCGCCAATCTCACATGGTTCACGGACAAGGCGCTCTATGTCGGCGCGACCTATGTCGACGACGATCTAAGCGTCCAGACGCCAATTACCGGCGGCAAGGTAACAGTCTACTCAGCAGACGGCCGCTCGGATGTGTCCGTACCGGCAGTCACCGCGCCTCAAATACCGGCGATTACGACCTGGCAATGGCGAGATGCCGCGGCCGAAGCCGCTGCAAGCTACGACGATTCGACGTGGGCTTCGTCCCCGCAGCCGCAGCCGTTCGGCGCCAACAACTTCCAGAACGGCTACGGTTGGTATCGCGCCAAATTCACGGCGGCATCGGCCGGTAACGTGACTGCTACCATCGGAGGCGGAGTGCGCGCGTCAGCCATGGCGTTTGCGAACGGCAAACAAGTTTCCCTCAACAACAACAGCTTCAGCTTCAGCAGCGTGGCGGGCGATAACATCGTGGCGATCCTCGCCAAGCACGAGGGCTTGGACAAGATGTACAACGTCACCGGCGCGACCGGCACCGGGCAATATGCGGGCATCTGGGGCAACGTCACGAATGGCATGGCCGCGCTCGCCTCGGCATGGAAGTTCCGCGGCGGCCTTGGAGGAATGGATGAAACCGCGGTGGTCGGTCTCGTCAAGAACTGGACGACCTTCCTCGGCGGCACCTGGGCGGATACGCAGGCGACCAAGAGCTGGCCGGCTTTCTGGCGTGGCAGTTTCAAGAGCCCACTTCAGGACGGTACTTTTGCCACGGTGGGCTTGCGCACCTCTGGCCTGTCGTCGGGCTCGGCGTGGGTCAACGGCCACAACCTCGGGCGTTTTTCGGGCAATACGTTGCTCTACGTTCCCGAGGCTTGGCTGACGGCCGATAACACCGTGGTCATCTACGATGCTTCCGGCAGCGCGCCGACAGGCGTGAAGCTCGAGTACGTCGAAACGCGCGCTCGCTACGGCGGAGCGGGCGCTAGCGGGACGGATGGCGGCGCCGGCGGAGCAGGGGCGGGCGGTGCCACCGGGGCCGGAGGCCGCACGGGCGCGGGTGGCAGCAACGCAGGGGGCGGGCAGGCGGGTGGATCCGGCGGCGCTGGCAGTCTTGCGGCAGGCGGCTCTTCCGGTGGTGGTGGCACGCATGTCGCTGGCACGGGTGGAACCGCAGCAAATAGTGGTGGAGCTGGAGGCCAATCGGCCGCGAGCGCGGGGGGATCGGGCGGTGAGAGAGGCTCGGCTGCAGGCGCTGGCGGCTCA
>CAZTTW010001170.1:0-1832 GCA_964616265.1 uncultured Myxococcales bacterium
CTTGGCGTAGACGTGAGAGGTAAGTTGACTTAGGAGCCACTCCATCGGACGGGTTCGTGGCGAAACCCATAGCACGGATTCATGCCAGCGGAGAGATCACGTGATACTCTTCGCCGCACTCAACATTGACAGCAGGTCAAGTCCGCCCTAGAAGGCCCCCACAGAGAGCCATGCACATGAAAAACTACCAATGGACCCTAGGATTCCTTGTGGCCACTTTGTTCGTGACCACGACGGCATGCAAGCCTGACTACCCCGCTTGCGACACCGACAAGGACTGCAAGGCAAAGGAGTTTTGCGTTGCCCGCAAGTGCCAGCAGTGTCGCGACAGCAACGACTGCGGCGAGGGTCGCGAGTGCAGCAACGGCAAGTGCAACGTCATCGCCGGCTTCTGCAAGGACAACTCGCAGTGCTCCGCGGGTCAGGTGTGTTCGGGGAATCGTTGCGGTCCGTGCCAGTCGGACATGCAGTGCCCGGCCGGATCGATCTGCAACGCCGGCACCTGTGGCCGCGCTCAGTGCATGAAGGACGATGATTGCCCGCAAGATCAGGACTGCAAGCGCGGTCGCTGCGTGGGCAACGACAAGCCGTCCGTCCAAGGCCCGCCCTGTCCGCTCGACACCGTCTACTTCGGTTTCAATTTGTCGACGCTCAGCAAGGAAGCGACGTCGTCGCTTTCGAAGAACGCCTCTTGCCTCAAGAAGACGGGGCGGAGCATCGACCTCCTCGGTCACGCGGATCCGCGCGGCACGACCGAGTACAACATGGCACTCTCCGATCGCCGCGCCCAGGCCGTGCGCGATTACTTGCGCCAGGCCGGCATCGAAACCTCGCGCCTCAAGCCCGTGCCACGCGGCAACCTCGACGCGACCGGCTCCGACGAGTCCGGCTGGGCCAAAGATCGTCGCGTCGACTCCGAATGGAAGTAGGCGCGCAAGCGTCCACTCGAAGGAGTATGACCGTGCGCTTTCGAGCAGCATGCGCACTTTCGGGTCTCGTCCTGGCCGGCTGTGTGACCTCCGGCCAGGGCGAAAAGATGTCCGCGGACATCGATCATCTGCGCGAGCGCCTCGACACGATTGAAGTGCGCGACCGCGACATCAACGAAAAGGTCGCGCAGCTCCGCAAAGTCCTCGATCAGGCGACGGCGCTCCTGGGACGCAATTCAGCCGATCTCGGCGCCCGTGTGGCCAAGAACGAGACCGATATCGAGGCGATGACTGGCAAGATTGAAGAGGCGAAATACCTCGTCGGCCAGCTGCAACAGCAGGTGAGCGCGGAGTCGACCAAGGTCGCATCGCTCGAAGGGACTCAGCAGCGCATCGTCGACCGCGTGGCACCGACCATGCCCGAGGACAAGGAAGCGCTGTGGAAAGAGGCGCAGAAGCGTCTGGCTGATGGCCAGCGGGACGATGCTCGGCGTTTCCTGCGCTCGTTCATTCAGCGTTTTCCAGACGACCCGCGTGCGCCGCAAGCGCAGCTGCAGGTGGGCATCTCGTTCGTGCAAGAGCTCAAGCACAGCAACGCCGTGGCCGAGTTCTCCAACTTGATTCAGCGCTTTTCGCGTTCGCCTGAAGTGCCCGAGGCGATGTGGCAGCTGGCGGAGTCGTTCGTGGTGCTCAAGTTTTGCAGCGACGCCAAGGCCATGTACCAAGACCTGGCCAAACGTTACCCCAAGTCGCCTCGCGCGAAGCAAGCGAAGCAGCGCTTGCAGGACATCCAGCGGATTTCGAGAGACAAGAACCTCTGTACTAGCTAGAGCTTGTCGGGTAGTTGCGTGTCGCCCGTCGCCGGCACGCGGGTGGCGGGTCGGGGTTCGCGTGAGCGCGGGC
>CAZTTW010001171.1:0-1830 GCA_964616265.1 uncultured Myxococcales bacterium
TTCTCCATTTCCTTAGGGATGTGCTTGCCGAAACGCACGAGCTGGGCAGACTCGAAACCCCGATGGAGGCCAAGCGCACGTGGCTCGATGCCCGGCTCTTCGCCCGATTGGCAGCGTGTCCCTGGCCGGGGAATGTCCGCCAGCTACGCAATTTCGCAACCGAGCTGGCCATCCATAGTCGAGGCAGCGCGACAGCTCAGGTCACGCCCGCACTCCTGTCTATGCTTGGCGGAAGGGATCCCTCTCCTCAGATCGCGGCGCCTTCCGGCCCCATCGACCACGACCAAATTGCCGAAGCGCTTGCCCGCAACGGCTTTCAGCCTGCGCGTGCGGCGAGAGCACTTCATGTCTCGCGCAACACCATCTACGAACACATGCGCAAAGACCCAAATCTCGGAATGCTCAGCCGGCTCTCCGACCGGGAATTTAATCGTCACGTCGAGGATTGCAGCGGCGATCTGCATGAAGTAGCCAGACGCCTGCAAGTCTCCTATCGAGCTGTGCAGTTGCGGTTCGGTAAAGCGTAGCGAGTCTTGTTGCCGGCGGACCGGAGGCTCGGGCGCACGCGAGCGGCCTACCGTACTGGACGGTTCACCAGGACGGTCGCCGTACACTTCGTTGCGCGGAACTGCATCGAGTTTCCGCGGGAATTCGCGATTACTTCGCAGGCACAGCGGTTGCTCAAGGGGATTCCAGCTAGCGCACTTTCGCTGGCGAGAAAGGGATCCACCGTGCTGTGTCCAACCCAAACCTCTGATCGCAATCGCCTCATCGAAAAGCATCTTCGAAACGTCAAAGCGGCGGCTCGCAGGCTGAGAATTTACGGGCCGCTCCATGATGAAATCGTTTCCGCAGGATACGAAGCGCTCGTACGAGCCGGTGATCGCTTCGATCCAACCATGAACGTGACGTTCACGACGTTCGCGTTCCGTCCCGTCCTCGGCTCGATGTACGACCATCTGAAAACGCACGCGAGATGGGCCGCAAACCACGTCGATATCGATTCTGAAAAAGGGGAGCTCGCCGCACCTGCGTCCGCTGAGCGTCAAACGCTCACGGCTCAGGTGCTCGCGGCGGTGGAGTCTCTGCCCAGCCTGCCCCGAAACCTCATCAAGGCCCACTTCCTCGAAGAAGAAAGTCTGTCGAGCATCAGCGCGCGATTGGGATTGTCGAAAACACGCGTTTCGATCCACCTCGGCCGCGCGCTGCAACTGCTTCGCGAAAAACTCGATGACGGCTTTGTCAAGTGGCCGGTTCGTGAACCGACCATCAGGCGAAGATTCAGCGAGGAATTCAAGAGCACGGCTATCCGCCAGGCTTCTCAGCCTGGAACAAATGTCGCCCAGCTCGCGCGTGATCTCGACATTTCGGCCGCGACCATTCACACATGGCTCCGCACGATTCGCCAGCAGGCGAATCGTGCACTTCCCCTTGCTGCGTAGGAAAACATGCGAAAAGCAGCAAAGCTCAAGAGCGGATTCACCGCGCTCATCCGGTGGCGTGGACCGGATCCGACCCTCGAACTCGAAACTCGCCACAAGGGATTCCCCTCGCCCGAAGAAGCGGCGCTCTTTGCCAATGCACTCGCGCCGGCGGCGCCGCTCGGCCTACGTCTTGGAGCGGGAGGCTGCCCCGAGGTGCTCATGCCAGATGGGCTCTATGTCTCGCATTCACCAGCCGACACCACGGTTTGGACCATCCCCGGACTCTCTCCATCGGAATTCGAGCTGGTAGTAACCGACGACGCCGACTTCGAACCATTCCCATTTGCCGGTTTTCCATTCGACGCTTCCGCGCGCGGTCAATACGAGCAGGCACAGTACGCCGTGC
>CAZTTW010001172.1:0-1830 GCA_964616265.1 uncultured Myxococcales bacterium
ATTATGTTCAACTCGCGCGTCAGTGTCATGCTCGGCCTCGGCGGATGCCGATTCTCGCCCATCAGCTACTATGACGTTCCCGGATCGTCCAGCTTTGGTTTCCTTCGTGCAGCGGACATGAATGGCGATGGAATACTCGACCTCGTCAGCGTCGCCTCGGTCTCGGGCCCTGACCCGAAGGATCCGAACGGCCTTGTCACCACGGACAACCTTCTCAGCGTGCTCATCGGTAACTCCGACGGAACCTTCCAGCTACAGGACGCGGCGATCTCGCTCGGCCCAAACTGGATCACGAATGTGACCATCGGAGAGGTCACCGGCGATCAACGTCCCGACATCGTTGTCTCGAGCTCCGACGGCCAGACCGGACATACCAGCACATGGGAGAACACCTGCCAATGACAGCGAGATATGTCTATACCATCTGGTTGCTCTCGACCGCCCTTCTGGCGGAAGGCGCTTGCGATTCAAGAACTCTCGTGGTGCACTCCGATGCTGCGATCAAACACGACGGCTCGCCGAACGGGGGAGGAGCTCCCATAGCGCCGCCGCCGATTGACGGCGGCGGCCAATGCCCCGACGGCTACGCCCCGTGTGGAAACGGCGACGGGCTTCGTTGTTACGATCTCAGTCGGTCGCAGGATCACTGCGGCGCCTGCGAAAATGCGTGCGCCTCGGGTATCTCCTGCCAGTCAGGGAGCTGCCAATCATCCCGCTGCAACGGAGCCCTGAGCTTCAAGACACTCGTGTTCAATTCGACTGGCATCGTCATTGCGTTGGGCGATTTTGACGGAGACGGCATCTTGGACCTGATTGGCGCGGCCGACTACGCCAGCCCAATGAGTTTGTTCTACGGGGCGGGCGATGGAACCTTTTCTGCGGGTCAAGTCATTGACCAGACCAGTGGCTGGAGCTCGCCGGACTCGGGCCTGCCGATAGTGCCCATGTGGGTCGGTTGGCAAGCGCTCGCGGCGGACCTGGACGGCGACGGCCTCCTGGACCTCACCAGTATCGCGAGCGACGTGACTGCCGCCGTCACCGTACGCCTTGGATCGGGACGTCGCGATGCCCCTTTTGGCGCACCCACGAGCTACCCGACCAGCGCGGGCCTGTCCTCTTTGCTCTTGGCTGATTTCGACGGCGACGGCCGACTCGATCTGGTGGCGGGCGTGAGCAAGGCTCTCGAGTACTGGCGCGGACAAGGGGGCGGACGATTCGAGCGCCATGCGGTTCTGGATTCACGAGACATATCTACCGAGGGCCCGGGTCTCGCGCTGGCAACGGACTGGAACGGCGATGGCGTCTTGGATCTCGTCTACGGGCTTTGGGGGCAAAGTGGAGGAGTCATTCTCGGGGGTGCAGGTCGACTGCACTACCGTTTGGGTCATGGGGACGGCAGCTTCGACGCGGAGGTCGCGTGCGCTCTTACCGCGGGCATTGTTGGCGACTTCGACCACGACCACCGTCCGGATCTCATCAGCTCATCGAACATCATGGGAGCAACTCTGTCGCTAGGAATCAACGGCTGCAGTGCCAGCAAGACCGTCCCAATCACCGATTGGACCAAGCAGGGCGGCGTGGCCTTGGCCGACTTCAACGGCGACGGCAATCTGGACGTCGTCATCGACGACAACCTGGCCATCATGGTCCACGTGGGGGACGGCAAAGGTGGCTTCCCTCACGCGTTGACGATCTCCGCTCCCACCCCAAATGGACAGTGGCCCATCGGCAATTTCTTGGTGGGAGATCTGAACCGGGATGGCAAGCTGGATATTGTTTTCGCCCGGGATGGTGGATGGGGAGTGCTCCTCAACACCTGCCAGTAGCCGC
>CAZTTW010001173.1:0-1828 GCA_964616265.1 uncultured Myxococcales bacterium
GAGCACGCGGGTCTTGGCGGCCGTGGCTGCCTCGGGATCCAGAATGCGCACCTTGAAATCGCTGAGGTGCACGTCGCGCAGCAGTGGAAAATGAGGATCGAGCGCCTTGTGAAAGGCGTGATCCATGGCGTCCACGGGGCCCGAGCCTTCGGCCACCACGTGCGAGACGTCGTTGCCGACCTTCAGCTTGATGGTCGCTTCGACGAACATGTCGCTGCCACGTCGACGCTCCGAAATCACGACGACGTCGAGCACCTCGAACGGCTCGGCGTAGCCGGGCTGGGCGCGTCGAACCATCAGCTCGAAGGATCCTTCGGCAGCTTCGAACTGGTAGCCCTGGTTTTCCAGCTCCTTGACCCGCGCGAGCAAGGCGGGTTCGTAGCCGCGCATGTCCATGCCCAGGTCGCGCGCGACCATGCGGACGTTGCCGCGCCCGGAAAGCTCGGACACCACGGCCTTGCGCTGGTTGCCGACGGATTCAGGCGTGACGTGTTCGTAGGAAGCGGCCAGTTTTTCCACGGCAGCCACGTGCGCGCCGCCCTTGTGGGCAAAGGCCGAGCTGCCCACGTAAGGCGCATGGGCGCGCGGCCGGATGTTCGCCAGCTCACTTGCCGTGCGCGACAGCTCGGTCAAGCGCTTGAGGTTCTCCTCGGGCACGCAGGTGTGGCCCATCTTGAGCTGCAAGGCCGGGATGACCGAGATCAGGTTGGCGTTTCCGCAGCGCTCGCCCCAGCCGTTGAGCGTTCCCTGCACCATGGTGGCGCCGGCCTCGACGGCGGCGAGCGAATTGGCAACCGCCATATCGCCGTCGTTGTGCGTGTGGATGCCGATGGCCGTCTTCGTGACCTTCTTCAGCTCGCGAATGGCCTCGACCACGAAGCTCGGCAAACTACCACCGTTGGTGTCACAAAGCGCGAGCCAGTCGGCGCCTGCGTCGGCGGCGGCGCGAGCGGCAGCCAGGGCGTAGTCGCGGTTGTTGCGGAAGCCGTCGAAGAAGTGCTCGGCATCGAAGATGACCTCCTTGCCGTGTTTCTTCAGGAACGAGACGCTGTCCGCGATCATCGCCAGGTTGTTCTCGGCGGTCGTGCCCAGCACCTCGGTCACGTGCAGAAGCCAGGTCTTGCCGAAGATCGAGACGGCCGGGGTGCCGGCATTCACCAGCGCTTGCATGTTGGGATCGTCGGCGGCCGTGTGCTTGGCGTGACGGGTGCTGCCAAACGCCGTCAGCTTCGCCTGCTTGAGGCCAAGCTCGGGCGCGCGGCGGAAGAACTCCACGTCTTTGGGATTCGATCCGGGATAGCCGCCCTCGATGAAGGGAATGCCAAAGCCGTCGAGCAGCCGGGCAATTTTGATCTTGTCCTCGACCGAGAGGGAAAGTCCCTCGCTTTGGGTGCCGTCCCGAAGCGTCGTATCGAAGAGTGCGATCTGCATGTTGGAGTCCCAGCTTTCTTGGTTGAGCCGGTCAATCTACAAAATCGCGAGCGTCCGCGCAAAGCGGATGATCTGATCCAGCAGGACAGCGTCGATCAGGCGCCGAGCAGGCGACGAACCTGATCGCGGACCTTGTTGTACTCGTTGGGCAGGTTGATGGGCGTGTTGGCGTACTTGCAACTTGCCACGGCGGCCAGCTTGGACTCGTGATAGCCGACCTTGAAGTCGGTGAACTTGAGGCCATTGGCGGTGCTGATGACCACGGCGCGCTGGGATTTCTTGATGGTACCTGCGGCGATGAGCTTCTCCAGCGCGGCCAGCGCCACGCCGGTGTGGGGGCAATTGAACATGCCGGTCTTGTCGGCGCGCGCGGCGGCGTCGGCCAGCTCGCTTTCGC
>CAZTTW010001174.1:0-1826 GCA_964616265.1 uncultured Myxococcales bacterium
TTTCTACGCCCTTTCGTCTGAGGGCGGGTGTCCACCAAACCGGGTCAACCCCATGTCAGGCAATCGGCCGTTCGAGGGATCGTCAGTACACCGAAGAGCGGGCGGCCAAGGGAGGTTCAGCTTTCGTACGACCTTGCACACCTACTCAAAACGCACAGGCATCTGAGAGGAGAGCTTGTGTTCTGCGACGATGCTGGCCGGATGTTGACCAAGAACGAGTGCAGAAGGCCGCTTCATGGGATGTGCAGGCGGGCGGGGCTGCGCAAGGTCGGTTGGCATGTTCTCCGACACACGTTCGCTAGTCATCTCGCCATGAGGGGAGCGCCACTACGGGCGATCCAAGAACTACTCGGCCATGCCTCTATCGAGATGACGATGCGGTACGCGCATCTGTCACCGGACGCGACAAAGGCGGCCGTCGAGCTGCTTGATCGAGCGAGCGGCGCCCTGACGGCACCAGTGGCCCAAACTAAGCGTAACTAGCTAATACTATTGTGGAGGCGCCGGGTACTGCCCCCTTCAAAGGGTTTCTGAAAACCTGAAGCGGGACGGGACCTTGGCCGGTAACCCTCGGGAATCATTGATCGAGGCAGTCCCGCGCCATCCCGCTGTGTTCCATCTGATTCCGACCGTGGCTGCAGAGTCACGGCAACGGAATGGCAACGGAATTCCATAGCTCCGACACCGGTCGGGGCGGATGCCAGGAGCACTCAAATGACCACCCTGAAGGCAGACTCATGCGACGGCGATCAAGAGGAGAGATAGATTTCGACGAGATTCTTCGCCGGCTCGGCACCCACCTGCCTGCTTGGCGACGTGAATGGATTTCCGAGTCTGAGCTTTTCGAAGACTTGGGTGAACGTCGGGAGATCGTCGAGGCGCTTGAGCACTTTGCTCGAGACGGTGGTGTTCTCCTCCACCTTCGTACGAAAGGGGAGGAGCGGTACTGGTTTCTGGAGCACGCCCAGGAGGTGACGCCGACTCGTTCTCGACCGATGCCATTGGGGGCGGGTGACGAAGATGGGCTGCATCCTATCGATTGCACATCGGAAGGGCGGCTGGAGCTATCAACGTCGGAGGATTCCGCTCCAATTCCGCCGACCACGGACGAGCGCCCGCAGCTGGAATCCGAACCGACGGAAACGGAAGTCGTGGAGGCTTCTCGCGCGAGCATGAATCCAGCATCAGGTCAGTCGACCCTCCTGGCCGAGGTCCTGCGTGCGATCGGCATCCGATTCATCGCCGTGGATTCTCGGCCGACGATTGGGCCCAACGTTGTGCGGTATCACGTGGTGCTGGAGCCGGCCGAGCGAACCGAGAATTTGCGGAGGCGCGCCGAGGATATCGGGAGGGAGATGGGGTGCAACGTGTTTATCTCGTCGCTCCCCGGTCAACGATGTGTCGCCATCGACGTGCCGAGGCCAGATCGACAGCTTGTGCCACTGGTTCCTGCTCTGGATGCCCTACAGCGAATGGCGATGCCAGGACCGGGCCAGCTGCGAATGCTGGTGGGAGCGACGCCCGCTGGTGTACCCGTCATCATCGATCTAGCGATGCTTCCGCACCTTTTGCTTGCGGGCGCATCGGGGTCGGGGAAGAGCTTTTGGATGCTAAGGGCTTTGCTGGGCCTCGCCCTCTTGGTCGATCCAAGCCAACTGGAGCTGGTTATCATCGACCCGAAGGGGTTGGACTTTGCGCCTCTTGCCCATCTTCCTCACGTTCGGCGGAGCGAGATTGTTGAAGATCCTGCAGCGGCTATCGAAGTGTTGCGCGAGATCACCGGGGCGGAACTCGCCGCGCGGACTCGTCTTCTCCAGCAGGCTGGC
>CAZTTW010001175.1:0-1825 GCA_964616265.1 uncultured Myxococcales bacterium
CTACCGCGCTGTTGATGTTCTCGATGCCAGAGTCGGCGAACAGAAGCGGCCGACCGGCGAATACCATGTGCTTGGCAGCGGCGAGAAGAAGCTGGCAATTCGCCGTGGGGTCCAGCCGCTCGGCCACTGTCCACGCGAGAATCTTCCTGGAATAGTTGTCGATGATGGCGTGCAGATATGCCTTCGTGCTGTCGAGCAATTTCAGGACACTCACATCGATGTGCCAGATCTCGTTGGGTGCCGCCGCACGTACGCCGACGGTGGGTTTAGGCGGATGAACGCGCTGCCGCGGCCGACGCCAACCCCGCGCTCGGACGAGCTTGGCCCAGGTGGTGACCGAGGCGAAGACCTTGCCGATGCGCTGGGCATGGACGGCCAGTGTGCGCAGAGACATGTGTCGTTTCTCGGGCGCCAACACCATGTCCTTGATGTCGGCCACTTCGGCGGGCGTGAGTTGGCTGGGGCTGGTTCTCGGGCACGAGGAGCGATCGCCCAACCCGCAGACCGCCGTGGTGGCCCGGTTCCATCGGTGGTATCGGCCGGGCTCGATATGCACGATCCGCAAGATCATGGCCAGGGGGAGGAATGGTTTTGCACTGGTGATGGCGCGCAGAATGCCGGCTTTGGCAGCACCTTCGGTCAGCCGCTCGCCAGCGAGGGTGAAGCCGGAAGCGCGGAGCAGCGCAAGGAGAATTCGGACAACGGCGGCGAGGATGCGCACTCGGCGATCAAGCTTCGCGATGGTGTCGACCAACTGCTGCCGGTCCTGGTCGAAAGGTTCGATGGTGACGACCGGCCGCTGACCACGTCGTCGCCACGTGGAAACAGTGGAGCGCGGGATCCTGATGTGCTTGGGCAGGCATCTGGTGCCGGTCCTGACCACCTGCTCCCGAATACGGTAGTCGTACGTGCAGCGTGTCCAGGCCGTGGCCATCGGCGTGTCTGGCATCGCCAAAGCATCACCCGCCGTGGCTCACCTGGCCAACCAAACCCTCAATGATATTAGGCATGCCGCTCTTGCGTACACGTTTGTGCGGAAGGTCTGCGCACACAGCTGGGACAGAATCACGGCGGGCCGAGGGGGAAAGACCAGCCTCAAACGACACCAGGCGCTCTTTCGCCACGGTGATGTACCAAGTTCTTAAAAGATCGCGGCAGACGTCGAGGCTGCGATGCTCATCAGCGGCTGTCGGATTCACGCGGATGGAAGGGTAGGCGGAACAAGGGCGGTCTTTTCCGCATGAGCCGCCATTTCCGGACGCCCGATAATCGCTCATCTGTCAACTGCGCGCCAGCCTACCCGAGGCTTCCCCCCCTCTACGGGGATCCGCCTGCAGCTTATCACTCGGGCGCCGTGGAAGGCTTGCCAAGCACTCTCGGAGCGCCGGCCGAGCCGCCGGCGGGGGCCGCTGTGGGGTAAGCAACAAACGGCGCACCCGTCGCGCGCAACAAGCGCACCGCTGCCCCGGCTCCGGCATCGTTGCTCGCACTCGCGACGCTCACGATGACTGTCGACATGCTCCGCGTCATCCCCTGATTTCCGCGCGTCAGCGCCTCAAGATTCGTCTCGTACTGCCGCAACACTTGGGAGAGGCGCTTCAGCTGACCGGGTGATGGGTCCGGCGTATTCTTGAGTATCGTCAGTTGGTCGGATATTTCAGCGATATCCCGACTGATTCGCAGAATCTCCTTGAGGTTGCACCTGCGCACATCTTGATCCCAAGGTGGATCAAACAGATACTCAAAAATGCTAAGACCTGCCTCCGAAGATCCCGTCGTCACCGGATCGTTGGGAATCAAAGCTTCAACCGCATCGACGAATACA
>CAZTTW010001176.1:0-1824 GCA_964616265.1 uncultured Myxococcales bacterium
AATCGCCGAGCCGGACAACATCAAGCGATTCGACTTCGTTCCCTTGACCATCGCGTTCTTGGCCATCGCGTATTGGCAAGCCACCGATGGCGTCGGCGTGAAGCTGGGTCGCCGCTTGGCGCCGTTGTTCGTTCTTCTGCTTGTGTGCGGTGAAGCCGCTGGCGTCAGCCACTGGTGGCACGTGACGATGTCGACGCCAGCCACGCCGCATTCGAACTGGGTGCGTGGCGAGCATCCCGCACCCGCCATGGTTCGCGGCAGTCAGCAGTCGTGGTATCGGCGTATCGTCGAGGCAAAGCAGTCGAAACCCGCTGCGTGCAGATTCGTCTTCGACGTGCGCGAAATGGAGCCAGGCCGCTGGTGGACAGAAATCCCCGCATTGCTTTGGTCCGAGATGCACGACACGCACCGAGTGCTCGTCGATCGTTCCGCACGACTGTTTTGGCAGCGACCAGCCCACTTCGCGACTGTGGAGGAATTCAGTCGCGACCCGAAACTGCTCGAATGCAGCTGGTTTTCGGAAGCGGCGCTGGCGCGACTCAAAAGAGCTGGCGTCCATCTCAGCGACAAGTAACGACCCCTGGGTTCGAGGGATCCCCTCTCAAAGCCCCTCTCGGCCCCTTCATCCCAAGAACGTTGTACAATCGCTCCGCTCTCCTCATGCGCTCCATCCAACTTGCCTCTGCCAGTGCGATCGCACCGCGCTCGGACACAAAGGCGATGCAGACGCGTCGGCCGCATTGACCGAAGGACCACCCGCGGAGATTTGCGTGGGCGACATGCCGAAAGAAGTGGTGAATGGCATTGCATCCACGCCAACCGTTGCCGGCCATGTGCGATTCTTCGATTGCTGTGAGAGCGCTCATTTCCTGAGCTCGGTGCCGTCCTTCGACTACAAAATCTATGTTGAGTGGAGCGTGTCGTATGGGGAGGTGCCGGTGGCCCATCCCGTGACCCTCGATCTGGCACATCTGCCGCCGGACTGGCGGGTATCGGCCTACTTAAGCTGTGCCAACGGTATGGGGTGCGATCCATCTCCCGACGAATACAGCGCGTCCCTTGCCAAGAATGACGGCCTCGCCGGCGTCCTTGCGGTCCAGAGAGCATCCTCCGATTCTTCCCTGTACGAAATGAGCCTGTGTCTCGTCCTGCAAGAACAGGCGGCGCATCCCCATCCCCCCTGCACGGTCTCGAGCTCTACGCTCCCAACATCACGACCGACTGACTCCGAGGGTACTCTCGGTCGCCCGGTTCGTCTGGCGGCCGCCGGCTCGAGCCGGAAATGCCAGGCACTTCCTGGCGTTCGACGTTGACGTGAGCCCACGAAAAATGCCAGAGAATTCTTGGCGGCCGGAAGCCGACGCGAGGCCGGCTTGCGTGATAGAAGGCGGCTTTATCGCTGAGGAGACGTTCACATGGCCATGACCACCACTTCAACCGGACTTCAATTCGAGGACACCACCGTCGGCACGGGCGCCGAAGCGGCGTCCGGCAAGACCTGCGAGATGCACTATACCGGCTGGCTGTGGGTAAGCGGCGCCAAGGGCAAGAAGTTCGACAGCTCGCTCGACCACGGCTCGCCCTTTTCGTTCGAGCTAGGCGCGGGCGAAGTGATCGGCGGCTGGGACGAGGGCGTGGCTGGCATGAAGATCGGTGGCAAGCGCACGCTGCTCATTCCACCGGCTCTTGGCTACGGCGCGCGGGGCGCAGGCGGCGTGATTCCGCCCAACGCAACCTTGCTGTTCGAAGTGCAACTTCTCGCGCTTCGCTAGTGTAGCGAGCTGAGTTGATTGCAGCTGCACCGGGGGTGAGCGATCCGCGGTC
>CAZTTW010001177.1:0-1823 GCA_964616265.1 uncultured Myxococcales bacterium
GAATAGGTCATGACCACCGTGGCGCGTTCGACGGGATCCAGGGCAAAGCCGTTTCGCAAGGTCGTATCGATCTCCAGCAACTCGGGCTTCAGCGAGGCGCCGCCCATGCAAACGAAGCGATCCGCACTGACCGCACAGGGCGTGTCGCCACTCGGCGACGCGACCGAAAGTTCGGCCCGGCGCCACTCGCTGAGGAAATCAAAGGTGACCTGCGCAGCCTTCTTTTCCCAGAGCCTTACGGTCAAGGCTCGGTGCTTCGACGATTGCGCCAGCGATCCGGCGGCAGTCTCTGGGGCGCGCGCCCCCCGCTGGGAAATCTCCCAAACGCGACCGTAGCGGGCAGCATCCATGCGGCCCGCCACCGGCAGAGGCACCAAATCGCCGAGCTGCTGGCGCATGACAGGATCCGCCCAAGGCGGGGCCGCGACGATCAAATCGCCCGTGCGAAAGCCGGCGCGCACCGTGGCCGTCGCCGATTTCCAATCGCGCTCGTCAGGTGCTCGCAGGGGCGCGACCACAGCGTTCACCGTCTCGACCAACGCCAGAACGACCACGGCAGCCGCCGCCACGACGGAAAAGCGTCGTCGCCGCAGCAAATCACGATCGAGAAATCCTGCCAAAAGCACTGGCCGCGCAAGTTACCCCAAGGCCCCGTCGAAGGCGAGAGGTCAGCTGTCGCAGGGATTCCGTGATAGGGCTTACTCCGTTCCCACCTCGAAATAGGTGCGGCCGATGAGCTGCGACGACTCGGCCGTGAGCAAGTCCACGCGCCATGAGCCGATGGCCGGCGCGACATACGCCGAGGACGTGCGAAATCCCTCTTTGCGACCACCTTCGACCGTGGCGCGCACCCGACCGCCGACGGGAACGCCCTCGTGGTACCACTGGTAGGCAACCTGCTGGCGATCCCTCTTGGGCAGGGTGACCTCGAACCAAGCGTAAAGCCGAGCCGTGCCACGAGCGAAGCTTTTCGCGCGACCGGCGAGCGCGCGCTTCACGATGGCCGTGCCCACGCCACAGTCGTGGCAAACCAGAGGCACCGGCGGAAAAATCGGCGCGACGAAGGCGAGCAGGGCCGCGACGGGAAGCGAGACCTGGGCCGCGGAGCGCAGTCCGCGCCGCGAAAACAGGCTTTCACCCGGCGCCAGAGCAGTCCACGCCAGCGCCGACGACACCAGCGCCGCGATGGCGATCGACGTCCGCGGCGAGACGAACGCGATCACCGCGGTCGCGGGCACGAGCGCCGCGAACAGCACCACCGCCGTCCACAGGACGCGCACGCGCGGCTGTTCGAGGACCATGGTGCGGTAGTGCTGGGCAAAGCAGGTGAAGAGGGCCATGGCCGCAAAGCACAGCGGCACCACGATGTTGATCGAGCGAAGGTTTGCCGAGCCAAACCAAATCGGAACCGCGAAGAAGAGCACGTTCTTGTAAAGGAGCACGGTCAGCGTCGGGCTGGCCGTGCGCAGGAAACGGTGGATTTTTCGCTCGGGAACGCTTGAGGCGGGCGGATGCAGCCAGCGCGACACCGCCAAGGGAAGCAGCCACGCCAGCGCCACGATCGCCACCGCCTTGGGCGCAAAATCGACGCCCCGCTTGCTCAGGCTGCTGGCCAGCACGCCGAGGGCAAGCGAGATCCACGGGGCATAGCGTGCGTGGATTTTGACGAGGCCGTCGAGAAGGGGTGTCACTGCCGCTGTGGAAGATTGCCCCAGATGGCGGGGTGTTGTCGAGCCAGGCTTGTGGCACCAAGTCGTTCTGCTAACCTGCGCGCCGTGAAGACGACCCGCGCCCTTGAAAGCAAACGCGAGCTTCTTCTTTCC
>CAZTTW010001178.1:0-1821 GCA_964616265.1 uncultured Myxococcales bacterium
CCGTTCGAGCAGGACAGCCGCCACATCCTGGACAACGCGCGCAACACCATCGTCATCGCCGGCGATTTTCCCGTGGTCGTGATCCAGATGGCCGACCGATTCGTGAGCGAGGTGGACTGCTACGTCAGCCCCGGTCAGCAGGTGCAAAAAGGCGACAAGATCGGCTTCATCCGCATGGGCTCGCAATGCGATTTGTTCATCCCCGCGGTCGCGCGACCGAGCCTGCGCTGCCAGCCCGGCGACCGCGTGCGGGCCGGAGAGAGCATCTTGGCGGTTTACTGATGGCTCAGGCTTGCACGGCGCCCACCAGGAACTCGTGCATCATGGCGTGATCGTCGAGCGACAGCTGCTTTTCGAGATCGGGATCGCGATGGATGTGCGCGGCGTACTCGCCGGGCAACGGGCGGTGGACGAAGATACCGCGCGAACAAAGGCGCGCAGAGGGCCGCGCGGTTCGCATGATCTGATCCATGAGTGCGCCGAAGTCGGCCTCGCTCAGGTACGACGACACATCCGCGATCGAATAGGCGTCGAAGCTGCCGTCCGCAACGGTGGCCAGGGCCGCGGTGATGGGAGCCGTGACAGGCGTGATCCGGGTCGTCGCGAGCGCCTGCCGGATGCGCTCGTAGTGCTCCGCCTGCAAATAGATCGGCATGGCGGGCTCGTAGACGTAGCGGGCGAAGAAGACCAACTGCAGCAGGTGATTTTCGCGCGCGACGTGGTTGCTCAGGTAACGGTGGATGGAATCGAAGATGCGGCTGTGAAGCGGAACCTCGGGCGGAACGAATCGCCAAAAGCCCGGGTCGCGCGAGAACAGCTCGAGGAAACTGCGGCGGCACAAGGTCTCGACGACGAAGCGCCAGATCTTGGTGTCCCAGCCTTCGATGAAACGGCGTTGCTCGGCGATGTTCTCGCAACTGAACAGCCGATTGACCCAGAACGGTCGCACGACGTGCACAATTCGCGCGACGTGCACGAGGAAACGTTCGAGGCTGCCCTGAAAGAGGACTCCTCGCCGAACCATCTTCGGGTGGTTATCGAAGTAGTCCCGCGCCGCGCTCGACAACGACGACCGGAGGCCTTGGTAGACGGCCAGGCGATCGCGCGCCTGGCGGACGCCCAGGAAGGCCAGGTAGAGCTCGTAGTCGAGCGCGCGCATGGCCGCGATCTTGAGCTCGAGCAGGTGAGTCTGCGTCGGGTTCACGTCGACCGCCACGATCTCCCGGGGCCGGTCGTAAAGCAGGTTGAGCACGCGTCCGCCGCCCGCGGTGACGCAAAGGACGCGCTTGTCCGGCCCCAGGCGAAGGGCTGCGAGCTCGCTGTGCGAGTCCTCGTTGCACGACGAGTAGCTGATACGCCCGCTGTACTGTCGCCACGGAATAGGCGCCGGCTCCTGCGCGGTTGCTTCGGGTCGCACGGCCTTGGAGGACACGGGTTGGGAGATCTGGGCCGACGGGCTGGTACTTTCACATTCCATGAGGTCTTTCCTTGCGTCTTTCTCTTCTAGCCGCGCTTGCTCGTGCCCGGTTCGGACTCGGCCGTCAGACCGAACTTCCGCATGCGGCGCAAGAGCTGAAAGCGACTGATACCGAGCAACCTTGCCGCCTGGGCGCGCACGTTGCCGACACTGCTCATCGCCTGCCGGATCATCTGCTCTTCGACATCGAGCAACGAACCCATCGGCACGCTCGCCGGCGCCGATGAAGAGGGCGCCAGCTCGTCGTGCCCCGGGGCGAGCAGCCGTGCCGGCAGGTGCTTGAGCTCGATGTGGGGCGTCTCGGCCAGGATCACGGCCCGCTCGATGATGTTCTTGAGCTCGCG
>CAZTTW010001179.1:0-1817 GCA_964616265.1 uncultured Myxococcales bacterium
GCTGCCAGAAAGTCTTGGGGAAGCTCATCTCGCTTTCGCCGCCACGGTAGTGGGTTGCGATGGCCTGCGGATCAAAGCCCATTCGCCCGAATGACATCGCTACCAGCGTCGCCACGGCGGGGAGCATGAGTAAGAGAAATCCGGTGTAAGCGACCCTTGTCTCGAGTGATGCCGTTCGAAGTTGAAATCCTCGTCGAGCGAAAGCCTGCATTCCATTCTTCCTTCTAGCGTCAGAACAACCACGTGATGGCCGAGGCAAATTCATTAAACGCTTCGTCATTGCCGAGCCAGTGCCGCCTGTAATCCATTTTCAGCGCGATCTGTGGGATCGGCTTGTACACGAGACCGACCATTTCCGAGTAACGTCGGAACTCCAATCGCCGCGCGAGACCATCGGGCACGACGGCTTGCGTGTCCGCGTAGTCGAATCGCGTGAAGAGATTGACGGCGTGCTCGGAGCTTGGCATCAGCCAGCGCAAAATGTCGTAGCCGATCTCCGCATAGCCGCCACGCGACTGCGAGGCGACGGGGCCGGCGGCCTGCTGCTCCGACGTTCCGGAGGCAAGCGCCTGATTGAGCTTGCCAGCGTCGCCGATGAGGAGAAGCGCAAACTCGGCCCGCGCGGTGAAGCCCTTCTTGTGGAACCTCGCATCGATGTCGAAGAGCCCCACCGGCACTTTGCCGACGCTGGAGGTGAGCGTGTTTCCCGAGCTTGCGCCATAGGCGGAAGCTCCAATGACGGTGCCTAGCACGGGTTCGTAGTCGACGCGGGCGATGCCGCCGAAGTCACCCGCGCGGGCAAGCTGCGCCTCTTGATGGCCCTCGCGCACGCCGGCCTCCGCCGTGAAGCCATTCGCGTTGAATCCGTTCACAAAGTAGAGCTGGTAGCGCAGCCCTTCGGCGATTTCCCCAAAAATCCCGAACCCCGGCTCGCGCCACGTGCTCGGGATGACAAACTGATCCACGTCAGGGCGATCCACGCCGTTGAAGCTCGGCGGCTCGTGGTAGACGTTGACGATGCCCATCGGCATTAGGATGAGGCCGCCGCGCAGATTGATTCGTCGGGTAAGCAAACCGTCGAGGTAAGCCTGCTCGATTTCTGCCTCACCCTGGTCGGTGGCCGAGGTAACGGCGTGCTCGACCTCGAATTCCGAATAGAAGCGGATCCGATCCGTGAAGTTATGGCCAAAGAAGAGCACGAGGCGGCGCAGGTCCACGACGCCGGGTGCGTTGCTCGGCACGTTGAGGGTCAGCTCGCCGTAGCCGCCAAATGCGCTTCCAGCGATGCCAGCGGTTCGCCCGAGCGGATTCTCGATGGCGGTTTCTCGCGGCAGCTCGGTCTGGGGCGCTTGCTCCTCGGGTGCGGCAGGCGCTGCGGCCACGTTCGCCGCTGGCGTTGGCTTAGTCGCCTCGGTGGGTTCGACCTGTGCCAGCGCTTCGCCACCGAAGGATCCGAGCAATAGGGTCAGGACGGCGAGATTCTTTCTTTGATGCATGTGGTCTTTTCCTCTGGGCCAACGCCCGAAAACTGAAAAAGCCCGGCTGCGGGGAATGTTCCTCGCGACCGGGCTCTGGGTTCGTGACCGCTGGCCTTCCAAACTCTAAGGAAGACTAAATCGGTCCTGATTATTCATGCTCTGTTGCCGTTGGCAAGAAGGATCGATGTCGCGAGTAGCCAAAGAACGCTGCGACGAAATGCTAGTACCAGCCCAAGGATCGCGGAGGGAGGTTGTGGGATGGATTGGCTGCTGTGGTCTTGCCGACCGTCAGGTTGCCGGAAACCAGATCGAACTCTCGGATAACGCCAATGCTGTTCC
>CAZTTW010001180.1:0-1817 GCA_964616265.1 uncultured Myxococcales bacterium
CGGGAGGAATCATGAGCACCTTCGGCCTGCGCGCCAAACTGGTGGTCACCTTCACAGGCTTGTTCTTGGCGTTTACTCTGGTCTTTGCTTGGTACCTCATCGACCGCCAGGGCACCATCGCCACGCAGGCGCTCGAGACACGCGCCAAGGGCCTCAGCGGGATCTTGGCCAAGCTGATTGCGCCTGCGGTGGACTTGGATCTCGACAAATCGCAGGCGGAGAACTCCCTGGCGGCCATCAAGGGTCACAAGGATCTCATCTACGTCGTCGTGCTGAAGCTCGACGGCTCGGTCTATCTTCGCCACACCGAAGTTCACCCCGCGGTCGAGGACGAGCTACTGGAAAACGCGAGCACCACCCGCGTCGAGCAGCGGGGCGAGGTCCTCGCCGTGCTCGAACCCATCCGCTCGAACGGCAAGGACTTGGGAACCCTGGCGGCCGGATTTTCGCGCCAATCCATCAAACAGGAGATTCGCACCAGCACGCGTACCGTCCTTGTCTTCAGCGCAGTCATATTGCTCATCGGATTCCTGGCGGCGTGGGTGGTGTCGGGAACGCTGGCGCGGCCGATGCTCGAACTGGCCAGCAAGCTCACGCGGCTTTCGAGCGACCTGGCGGGCCTTGCGCGCAGCCAAGAATCCGCGAGCACCCAGCAAGTGTCGGCGATTGACGAAACCCGCGGCACCATGGAGGTCGTGCTGGCCTCGGCCCAGCAGATTGCCGAGACGTCCTCGATGGTGCTGGGCAATGCCGAGCGCACGGTGACGGGAAACCGCGACGTCGCGCACCGAATTCAGGAGCTCAACAACCACGCCGAGCGCGTGGCCGAAATTCTCGCGGCGATCATGCAAGTTGCGGATCGAACGGATCTCTTGGCGCTCAACGCCGCGCTCGAAGGCACGAAGGCCGGCGAGGCGGGCCGCGGCTTTACGTTGGTGGCTGCCGAAATGCGCCGCCTAGCCGAGAGCGTGATGGAATCGGTGGCCGGCATCCGTCGCTTGATGAACGACATGCGTACGGCTTCCCAGTCTGCCGTGCAAGCTGGCCACGAAGGCATCGCGCTCTCTGAAGAGACGACCCGGTCGGCGCGTGATATTGCGCTCGTTACGCAGCAGCAGCGCAAGGCGACCGAGCAGGTCGGCCACAGCATGGACGACATGGCAGCGACGGTGTCCGAAGCCATGGCCAGCACGCGCAAGACGGCGTCCACGGCCGAGGACTTGGTGCAGGCGGCGCTTCGTCTCAATCGTCTGGTGGGCAGCGGTCATTCGCGTGATCCGCAACGCGAAGGCTCTAGCCATGGCGAACGCACGACCGGGGTCGCGCACGCAGGATAGAGGCCATGGCCGTCGATCAGGAGGCCAGACGCAAGCGTCGGGTTGAGATGTTCCGCCAGGTCGCGGCGGAGCGCGTGGGGAAGCTCAACCTCATGTGGATCGAGTTCGAGCGCAACGCCGGCGATCCCGCGGTCTTTCTGCGCGAGGCGCACACGCTCAAGGGCGAAGCCAGTTTGACTGGATTCCTGCTGGCGTCGAAGCTGGTTCACGCCGTCGAGGATTACGTCAAAGCCGTACGCGACCGCGGACAGCCACCAGTCGAGCGGGACGGAGATGTGATCCTCGAAGGGTTGGATCTCGTGCAGCGGCTCACGCAGGCGGAGCCGGAGGCACCATCGCTCGAGGCCGACGCGTTTCTCTTGCGGGTGGCGGCCTTGCTCGGCAAGCCCGTCGACGCCACGCCCGGACCGGGCGTGGACGTTACGCCTACGCCCATGCACAGTTCGCCCCAAGCACTCCGCGTGGTCGTGGAAGCGGCGG
>CAZTTW010001181.1:0-1815 GCA_964616265.1 uncultured Myxococcales bacterium
CTTCGTTGAGAAAGCGAAACGCAAGCGAGCCGCCGCGCTCGGCCTGCATGGCGCCGGCAGCGTCAACGAAGGTGGTGACGGGGAAAACCCCCGACAGCCGTAGCAAGGGATACAGCAAGGTCGCCCACGCTAGGATCACGGCAATGAGCAAGGGCCGCTTGGGCTTGGTCAACGCCAAGAGGGGGGCGCCGATCACGCTGAACAGAATGGCGCCCGTGCTCTTGCAAGCGAGCAAGACAATGAATTGCGTCCAGCCGAGAAGTTTCGTCGAAAGGCCGAACAGATGCCGCCTTGTCTTTGCCACGAGGATGAGGGCGAAGGTCGCGACGGTAAAGAAACGTCCGACGGCCAGACCGTGGGGCATGAAGATCATCGGCCGGTAGCCGCCCCAGCGAATGGCTTGGTTGAAGTCCGCGTGTTGAGCGTAACCGTAGACCCAGCGGTGCCATTGTGGGCTCAGGCGAAGCTCGACGAGCGCGAAGGGAATGTACACGAGACCCGCCACCGCCAACCCCGACAGGAGCTTCTCCATTTCCTCGTGCTTACGGAAGAGAGCGTAGCCAACGTAGAAAGGAAGGAAGGTCTCGGTGAAGTTGGAGAGGCCCATGTAGAAGCCGTCTTTGATGGTCAAGCCGGCAACGTAGACTTGTCCCGTATTGCCGAACACCAAGCCGTCGGAGTTGGTCAGTGCGGTCGCAACGCCGCCGACGATCAACAGAAGTGCGAGGGCGGTGATCCACTTCTCTTTGGGCAGTTTCGTTACACGTCCCGGACTGCGTATCAAGCACGCAATCAGGATGCACAAATAGGGAAGAGTGTGTTTGTCGAAGCCCGGCGTCAGCGGCAACTTGAGCACCGGGCCTTCCGGCAGGAACATCTCGGCGCCGAGCGCGACCACCATCACGGCCACGACCGGGCGCAAGACGAAGAAAGCCCCAACCATGAGCGGTATCGAGAGATAGAGGACTATTTCGGCGAAGGTGCTGGTCACGAGGGGCTTTTCGAGTGGACTAGTATGCGCGGGGCGTGCGCTTTGGCAATCTCGCCGCCGAATCTTGACTTCGCATGCGCGTCTCGGTAATCGCGGTGCTAGGGATCGCACATGAGCCAACCACCCTACATCGTGTTCGGCAGCCCAACCATCGATCGTGAGGCCATCGCTGCGGTCGCGCGAACCATGGAAACGTGCTGGATCGGCACGGGGCCTCGCGTGCACGAGTTCGAGGCCGAGTTCGCTTCCTACGTCGAGGCGAAGCACGCGCTCGCGACCTCGTCGTGCACGGCCGCCCTGCACTTGGCGATGGTGGCCTCGGGCGTGGGGGCTGGCGACGAGGTCATCACGACGCCGATGACGTTTTGTGCAACCGCGAACGCCATCTTGCACACGGGCGCCATGCCGGTATTCGCGGACTGCCGGCGCGACAGCATGAACATCGATCCAGCGGCCATCGAGGCGGCAATCACGTCGCGGACCAAGGCTATCGTGCCGGTTCACTTTGCCGGGCGACCCGCCGACATGGATGCCATCACGGCCATTGCTCGGCACCACAACTTGCTGGTCATCGAAGACGCCGCGCACGCCATCGAGAGTCGCTATCGCGGACGCAAGATCGGTTCGATCGGTCACCTGACCTGCTTCAGCTTCTACGTCACCAAGAACATGACGACCGGCGAGGGCGGAATGGTGACGACGAACGATGCCGGCTTGGCCGAGAAAATCCGCGTTCTCGGTTTGCATGGCCTTTCGGCCGATGCCTGGAATCGCTTTTCCGACGCCGGCTACCGGCACTACGACGTCGTGTGGCCTGGCTTCAA
>CAZTTW010001182.1:0-1808 GCA_964616265.1 uncultured Myxococcales bacterium
TCAGGTCGACGATCAGCTTCACCTCGTGCAGGCACTCGAAATAGGCCATCTCGGGGGCGTAGCCGGCTTCCACCAGGGTCTCGAAGCCCGCGCGGATCAGCTCGACGAGGCCGCCGCACAGCACAGCCTGCTCGCCGAACAGGTCCGTTTCGCACTCTTCCCGGAACGTCGTTTCAATCACGCCCGAGCGGCCACCGCCTATGCCCGAGGCGTAGGCCAAGGCAATGTCGTGGGCATTCCCCGACGCATCCTGATGCACAGCGATCAAGCACGGCACGCCGCCGCCTTTCTGGAACTCGCCGCGCACCGTATGGCCCGGCCCCTTGGGCGCGATCATGATCACGTCGACGGTGGGCTTCACCTCGATCAGGTTGAAGTGGATGTTGAGACCGTGGGCGAACGCGATCGCCGCGCCGTCGCGGATATTGGGCGCGATGTCGTTCTTGTAGATGTCTGCCTGCAACTCGTCCGGAACGAGCATCATGATGACGTCCGCCCACTTCGCGGCGTCGGCGATCGACATCACTTTGAGGCCCTCGCCCTGTGCTTTCTTGGCCGACGCACCGTCCGACCGCAGTGCCGACACGACATCCTTCACGCCGCTGTCACGCAAGTTGAGCGTGTGCGCGTGGCCCTGCGAGCCGTAACCAACGATCGCCACCTTCTTGGATTTGATGATGTTGAGATCGGCATCCCGATCATAGAAAACGCGCATGGTCATCTCCCTGTTGTGCGTTGGCGGCCAACGCCGCGATCTCGTGTTCATATCGCCGGGTCACTGTCGGGCCCCGCGCTCGACCCCGTAAAGCTGGAGGAACTGCTCGGTCGCCCGCTCGGCGTCCTGCTCGATCTCCTTGGGCGTCAGCGACAGCGACTCGCCCAGGAGCAATCGGATCTGCACGTCGCGCACGACGAGCCCGAAGAACGTCCGGAACGCGAGTTCGGAATTCTCGAACCGCAGCAGCCGCGCATCGCGCCCGGCTTCGAGTAGCGGCTTCAGCCGCTTACCCATGCTGAAGCGCCCGTTCTCGAGCACGATCGCACCAAGGCCCTCGTCATCTGCCGCGTGCGACACCGCGAGACGATTGAGCGTCACCGACGTCGTACCCGCGATCGTGCCGAGCAGGTCGCGCCCAAATTGTTGGATACTTGCTTTGAGCGAACCCGGATCGAGCGTCCGCCGGTCGACCGCCGGGATGCGCACCTTCGCCGCCTGCCACTGCACGGTCGCAGTCAGCAGTACCTCACGGTCGCCAAACCACTTGTAGAGCGTCTCCTTCGAGCAGCTCGCCCGCCGCGCCACCGCCGTCATGGTGAGACCGTCGCCAGCCTCGACCAAGAGGTCGAGCGCCGCCGTCAGCACCACCTGCTGGCGAGGCGTCAGTTCGTCAGAACGGGCCTGGATACGCGGAGCCATGCGCACCAGTAACGAACGTTACGGTTCGGCGCAAGAGAGCACGATTGGCGTGGCGTTTAGACCGATGAATAGGCAGGTGCCTAACGGTTGACATCCAACCGTCACCGGAACTCGGCGCAGAAATCTGGTGAAAAGTATAGAGCTGGGAGTTAGAGAACCCCTGAAGGCCATTCAGGCGACGAACAGCGCTCTCAGCCGACGGCGCTCAAAACAAAAACGCTGCGCGAACATAGCAATCCACGCAGGTTCGTACTTCCTCTCGAGGCCTGATCCTCTAGTTGCAGATCAGCCGGGGCTGGAAAATTCCGCATCGCCCCCAGAGCTCACGAACACCGTGTGTCCGGGGTCGCAATATTTCGCATGCTTGGCCGGATCGCTGAGCAGCCACCGC
>CAZTTW010001183.1:0-1807 GCA_964616265.1 uncultured Myxococcales bacterium
AAGAGTGTCCTATGAAGGTCAGAGCGTCAGTCAAAAAGATCTGCGACAAGTGCAAAGTGATTCGTCGACGAGGCGTCGTGCGAGTGATTTGCGAGAATGCCCGCCACAAGCAGCGGCAGGGCTAAGCGGTAGCAGAACCGTACGAGAATAGGAAAGGATCTGAAAAGCCGATGGCACGCGTAGCAGGCGTCGATTTACCCCGAAACAAGCGCATGGAATATGCGCTGACTTACATCAACGGCATTGGCCTCGCCCAATCCCGTCGCGTGCTTGCGACGGCAGGCATTTCGCTCGACAAGCGCAGCGACGCTCTCGACGATGCCGAGTCCCGGCGGATCCGTGAAGTCATCGAGCAGATGGGCCTCAAGGTCGAGGGCGATTTGCAGCGCGAGATTTCCATGAACATCAAGCGTCTGATGGACCTCGGTTGTTACCGTGGCCTTCGGCACCGCAAGAGCCTGCCGGTTCGTGGGCAGCGCACCAAGACCAACGCGCGCACTCGCAAGGGCCCGCGCAAGGGACAGATGATCAAGCGCAAGGACGCGGGTACGGGCGCCTAAGGCGACGCCCGAATCGCGCAGCCGAACCTTTCAGCAATAGAACGGACAAGAGATGGCGACAGAGAACGAAGCAGCAGCAGCGGCGAAGCCGGCAAAAGCAGCCAAGGTCAAGAAGGCTCGCAAGAGCGTTCAGAGCGGCATCGCGTACATTACCGCATCCTTCAACAACACCATCGTGACCATTACCGATGTCTCGGGCAACGTGGTGTCGTGGTCCTCGTCGGGCGTCAAGGGCTTCAAGGGCTCGCGCAAGTCGACGCCCTTTGCTGCTCAGCTGGCCGCCGACGATGCGGCTCACAAGGCCATGGAGCATGGAATGAAGTCCATCAACGTCTTCATTCGTGGTCCGGGCTCGGGGCGCGAGTCGGCGCTACGCGCTCTCGCTTCGGCCGGTTTCAAGATCAACGTGATACGGGATCTCACTCCCATTCCGCACAATGGTTGCCGGCCGCCCAAGCGGCGCCGAGTCTGATTGACTGGATTTTCGGACAGCAAAAGAACGAGGAAGGTAGAATACCGATGGCGAAGTACTCCGGTCCGGTTTGCCGCTTGTGTCGACGTGAAGACACGAAGCTTTTCTTGAAGGGCGACCGCTGTTACACCGATAAGTGTGGTTACGAGCGACGTGCTTATGCTCCTGGTCAGCACGGCCAGGCGCGACGCCGCAAGCTTTCGAACTACGGTTCGCAGCTGCGCGAGAAGCAGAAGCTTAAGCGAATGTACGGCTTGGCCGAGCGTCAGTTCCGCGGCTACTACCAGAAGGCCTCGCGTATGAAGGGCGTCGCTGGCGAGAACCTGCTCCAGCTCCTGGAGCGTCGCCTAGACAATGTCGTGTATCGTCTCGGTTTTGCCTCGGATCACGCGGAGGCCCGTCAATTGGTTCGCCACGGACACTTCTTGATCAATGGCAAGAAGGTCA
This sequence comes from uncultured Myxococcales bacterium, assembly GCA_964616265.1. GTDB lineage: Bacteria > Myxococcota_A > Polyangia > Fen-1088 > Fen-1088 > Fen-1118. Next base: position 1,480 of record CAZTTW010001183.1, read on the forward strand.
ATATCCCGTCGTACCTCTGCGAGCTGAACGACAGCATTGGCGTTGTCGATCCGTCGAAGAAGGTCACACGCATTCTGGAAAGCCTTGGTTCTGTCGATCGTCGAGGAGTGCCCAAGTGGTTGCAGCTCGACAAGGACAATTTCCAGGGCAAGCTCGTGACGCTCCCGTCCCGAGAAGATCTCACGATGACGGTTAGAGAGCAGCTCGTCGTCGAACTCTATTCCAAGTAGCCAACGCCGCTGCGAAGCTATTGATTCTTAGAATCGAACAGGAGAACAGGATGTCGACCGCTAGTGCTCAGACCACCGCCGTCACGCCGTCTGCATTT
>CAZTTW010001184.1:0-1806 GCA_964616265.1 uncultured Myxococcales bacterium
GCACGGTCGGCGTCAAGTTCAAGAGCAACATCCCGTCGCCGGACGGGCTCAGCACAAACGGGATTCCCGTCACGCCGCTTATCGTTTTCGCAACTGCCATGTTGCTCGCGGATAGCAAGGACAATGCACTGCTATCCCACGGTACGTATGCCACCACCCATGCACCATCAGCAGACACAACCTGACCATCACCCGAGATACTCTGGGTCCTCTCAGTGGCGCCGAGACAGATGCTGGAAACGTGGGAATCTTGGGGGCTAATGAGACTGTGCTTGCTCATCACGGTCAGTCGCGAATCTTCGGATCCGAACGCGGCGGCACTGGCCCAACCGATATCCACAGTCGGGTCCTGCCAAGTCGACACGACCACGCCCGTGGCGACGTCCACGACAGTGGCGCCGGCTGCTGAACTGTACAGCGTGAGCAGCTTGCCATCGGATGAAAACTGAACCCGTCCATAGACGCCTCTGATGCTGCTCCGGGTACTGCCCGTCTTCGGGTCCATGAAGGTCAGCCCGGGCGCGGTCGACATCGTCTGTTGGATGTATCCGACTGCGAGGAGCGCGCTGTCGGGTGAATAGGCCAATGTCCTTGCACCGCTTTCCACCGCCGGAAAAGCAAGCGTCCAATCAGTGGTATTCCAGACCGAGGTCGAGTAGACGGACTGAACAGCGAGTTGCTTGCCATCGGGTGAAAACGCCAGGTCTAGGACATCGCTACCCCTGGTAGCGAAGAACCCAACCGAGAAACTGGCCAACTGCTGCTGGTCCGACATCCGCCATACTCGGACCTGGCCAGGACTGGCATACGAAACGCTTCCCGTCGCCAGGTTGGCTCCGTCCGGCGATATCGCTGCCACCACGGTGTCGGTGGGTGGGACGAACGCAGCAGAAGTTGGCATGCCGTCGGTCGCGCGCCACATTTGGACCTTTTGGGTCGAGTACCCCACCAACGAGGCGCTGTCATTCGTGAAGAGGAGTTTCCCCGACGCTGAGGTCGAAATGGTCTGCTTCAGTGCAAAATCGGACACCCTCCAGAGCTTCACCTCGGCGTTTCCTGAATCCGACGTCGACCAGGTGGCCAAGGTTTGTCCATCGGGAGAGAGCGAAAGCGAGGAGAGTGTGTTGCCAACGACGAATTGTGTTCGTCGTGCACCATCGGAGGTGCGATAGAGCCGCACGGTTCCTGCGCTCATGCCGACCGCAAGCAAGTCGGCAGCCGAGCTGGCCGACGTCACCGCCTGTGAGCCGTCGAAGAATACACACTTTTGCGCGGGAATGATCGAGCCGGGGACGAGCGGCTGCGGACGTGAAATAGCGGGACATGCAGAGGTCCCGCTGTCCATGCCACCTACGCCGTCGATTGAGTCTGGGAAGCCTATCCGGGCATCGGAGGTTTGCCCAGTGTCAGGCGCCGGGGCATCGGGCACGCTACGATCCTCGGGCACATCGTCTTGCGCTGCCGCGGAGTCAGTTCCACCGTCGCCGCCGGTGGTGGCCGGTGCATCTTCTCCAGTTGCGGCCGAGCCATCCACAGCACGAATATCGGCAACACGCCCGTTCTCCGGGACATTGCCATCACGAAGGTCTCCGAGGGTCAGGTCCCCAGCTCCGTCGGCGGTGATCGCGGGGGCACCATCGGGACCTCCCATCACGCGCTCGACAGGCGCATCAAGGTCGGCATTCGATGAGCTGCTCCCGCCGCCGCCACAACCGAGCATGATCGTTAGCCCAATACAAGTCGCCCGAGTAAGCATGCCGCTAGCATAGACCAATAATGGTCCAGGGGCGCCTGTCATGATGTTAG
>CAZTTW010001185.1:0-1805 GCA_964616265.1 uncultured Myxococcales bacterium
TGCCCTGATGAACCGAAAGCAGTGCGCCCAGCGCAAAGACGGCCATGGATGCGATAAGCGCCCAAAAATACGCCGCGCGACCGTGGCCGAGTGGATGCTGCTCGTCTGCTGGGCGACCGCTTCGGCGCTGAGCGATGAGCAACAGCACCTCGTTGCCGCTATCCGCAAAGGCATGAAATGCCGCGGCCCACATCGCGCTTGAATGCGAGAACAGAGCAGCAACGAGCTTGGCAAGAGCGGTCGCCAGGTTGGTAATCAGGGCGACCACGACGGTACGGAGGCTGTCTGGTGCGCCCGAACGCATCGCCTATCTCAAATCATAGAGCTATCTCGACCCAGCCGTCCACTAGCCTTGTCTTGTGAGCACGCATGGATTCTGTCCGTACGTGCGCCATCAACATGCCGATGTTTCCCATGTATGCGGCCAGCATCGGAGGCAGGACTTCGCGACCAAGATCTGACGGAACCGGGCCCGAGAGAGCTTCACCGTTGCTAACGTCGAACTGAGCGCAGTGCATGGGGCAGGTAAGGTAGGTGCCGTCGAGGGTACCCAATTCGAGTGGAGCATTCATGTGGCCGCAACGTCGTTGGACGGCGAAGTAAGCTCCGCCGCAATTGCATACGACGAGCTCCTTCCCGTCGATCTCTACGGCTTTCATTCCGCCAAGTGCGATTTCCTCTGCCTTGATGGCTCGAACGAATTCTTCACTCAAGGCCAGCATCCTTCGGCGTCAGTTGTGGAAGAGTATTAGGGTCAAGGACATCCTTGTGAACGAAGAGTCCGCACCAGCAACGTTTGATGGCGTCGAAATGCTCGCGATGAAAAGGAATGCACGGACAAACCATCTTCATATCTCGCGCGCGGTCGTGTCGCAGCGGCTGGCAAGGACAGAAGGGCGTACCGTGCTTCGTCTCGAGGACAACCTCCTGCTCGAGCAGAAATTCCTTCAATTCCACATCTGGCGTAAACTTGAAGCCTAGGGGACCGACAACCTTCTCGAAGAAGTGCTGCAGCGCCCTTTTTCTCGATTCAATATTCACGTCATGCCCCTCAGATGCCCAGCGCTCTTGTGTACCGTTCCGGCTGATAGCCCACGATCACTTCGTCGTTAATTTTGACGAATGGGAAGCCGGTGGCGCCCGCGGCATCGACTTCGCTAGAGATCCGGCTCTGAGTCGCTTCATCGGCGAGATCGTAGTCGACGAAGGTGAACGCGATCTTGTGGTCAGTGAAGAATCTTTTCGACTTTCGACACCAGGGACAGGTTGAAAGCGTGTACATGGTAATCTTCTTCATTGCGACCTTCTTTCAATTGAGTTTGACGAAAATCTTACCGGCTTCGGATCTAGTGGGATAGACCGCAAGTCCAAGTTCGGGCGCATCGAGAAACTTTCCTGTCCGGACATCGAATCGCCAATCGTGGCATGGGCAAGTGATCGTGTACCCCTCTAGGTTTCCCGTGAATAGCGGGCATGCCATGTGCACGCACTTGCCTGAAACAGCATAGATAACGCCATCGACGCGAGCCAGAAGGACATTCACCCCCATCGGATATGCAGCCGTCATGTGACCTTCGGGCAGCGCCGTATCATCCACTGCATAAGTCCATCTTGCTGAATCCGAGTTTGACATGATGTCTTCCTTCGCCTATCTCCCGAGGCCGATCTCTTTCATGAACTCTTGGTTGTCCCAGAACAGGTACTCCTCATCCATCACGCCGTCCTTCCAGTGGCCGATGGTTGCCATTTGAATCTTGTAGGCCTTTCCCGTGGGGGCGAGGCTGTTGCCCTCCGAAATGGGCATG
>CAZTTW010001186.1:0-1802 GCA_964616265.1 uncultured Myxococcales bacterium
CGATGGCGTCGTCGGTGCTGCCCTTCTGCATTTTGGTGGACAGGAACTCGGCGACTTGCGAGCCGCCGAGGGTGCCCAGCGACAGCCACAGGTCGATGGGCATCTGGCCCTGCGGAATTCGCGACAGGAGCGCCGCACCGCCCTTGTCTCGCGTGGGCTCGTCGCACACCTTGACTAGCAATTCAGCGACGCCTTTGTACGGCGTCTTTGGATCCGCGAGCAGCTTGACCAGCATCGGGCCTGCGGCCGGACCTATCCCGGTGAGCATCTTCTCGAGCGAATGGCGGCCGCCAGCAAAGCGTCCCTGCGATAGATCCTTTTCAATCGAGGCCAAAAGAACGCCGTCGATCCGCTTCTGTTCCTCGGGCGGCGCGTACTGCCGGACGCTGAAAAGCGTGTCCCTCGCCTCGCGAACCTTCGGCACCTGTGGGCTGGACATGCCCTTGATCTCGATGTCGATGAGCGTCTTGAGGATTTCCGAGCGCTCACCAGCTTCCAAAGAAGCCATGATTTCGTCGACCTTTTCCGGCCGACCTATATCGACCAAGGCAGCGGCTGCTTCCGCGCGCAGGCTGGCCGGAACATTTCCGCCGCGCAATGCCGCCTCGATCTTCTCTGGGCCCTTCTGCGTCCCTTTCCACGCCTCAATTCGCTCAGACGAAGCGCTCTCGCAAGCCGAAAGTGCGAACACAAGCAAGGCCGACAACGCCAGTGGTCTCATGATCGTGAGATGTTAGCCACCCGAGGATCGCAGGGTCAAGGTCAACGCGGAGCAGGCCACGGCCGGATTGTTGGTGATGATGCCCGCAACCCCCATGGCCGCCAGCCCAGCCATGCGCTGCGGATGGTCGACGGTCCACACGTTCAGTGCAAAGCCCTGACTGCGCCAAAATGCAACGTTTTCCGGACTGCACAGCACATCCTCGGGATGAAGCGCAAGCGGACGGAGGAGCGGCGCCAGCCACGACGTACGCAGCGGCCACGGACGGGAAAAGCGACGCGCCCGCTCGAACAACAAGCCGACCGGCTCCATCGGACGGATTTGCTTCCAGTACCAGAGCGCGGCCGGATGGAAGGACGAAACCAGGACCCGGCCCCGCGCATCCGCTTGGTCCACAACGTCGGCCACGGCTTCGATCAGCGCGCGGCAACCCTCGGGAAGAAGACCCTCGCACTTGAGCTCGACATTGACGAGCGCGGGCGGAGGGAGCGCCGCCAGGACCTCGTTCAGCGTCGGAATGGTCCCGCCTCCGCGCAGCTGCACTTTCTGCAGGAGGCGCCAGGGCGTCTCGCTGATGCGTCCACTGCGGCCCGCCAACCGCGCCAGGTCGCCGTCATGAAACACCACCACCTCGCCGGATGCACAACGTTGGACGTCAAGCTCAACACCGTCCGCGCCGTCCGCCATGGCGCGGGTGAAGGCCACCACGGTATTCTCCGTCTCGATGGCACTGGCGCCGCGATGACCGAACACGAGCGGCGGCGCGCCCTGCTTTGGGCAAAAGAGGCTCGTTCCGGAGGACGGACACACCATTGCGCTCCTGGTTTATAGCGCGCGGCAGCCTCTCCGCGCTAAACTTCGCCGATGTTAAAGTCATTGCCAAACAGGCGCGGCCTGGTCTCCTTCGCCTGCCTCGCCCTCCTGCTTGGCTGCGCCCACGGCACCCGAAAACGCGTTCCCGTAACACCGGCGAGCCTCGCCCTCTCCGACGAGGTCAATGCCCTCGCCCCGATCACCTGCGAAGAGGACTATTTCGAGGCGAAGCTGCTCTACGAGGCGCTGCCCGAGGAAGCGGTCCAAC
>CAZTTW010001187.1:0-1800 GCA_964616265.1 uncultured Myxococcales bacterium
GCCGCTTGCTGGCGCGGATGGATCCGCTGAAGCGGGTCAGCCGCTTCGAGTGGCAGTCCGAGGCCGAGCTGGCAGCACAGACAGGTCGGACCAGCGCCATTCTGAGCCTCATCAAGCGCATCGTCGCCTTTACCGATCCGGCCGGGCAGCGGACCGCGCTCGAATACGATCGCCAGGGATTCCTGTCCTGCCTACGCATGCCGACCGGCGCCGAGTCGCGCTGGAAATACGATCGTCTCGGTCGCTGCATAGAACTTGTCGATGCCAAAGGCAATCGCGAGCAGCGCGAATTCGACCTGGCCGGGCGCGTCCTGCGCGTCGGCATTCCCGACGGCAACGTACGCAAGCTGACCTACGATGTCGAAGGCAACGTGCTGGCCGTCAAGGATCAGCACTACGACGTCAAGTTCGCCTACCAGGGTATGGGACGCTTGGCCTCGCGCACGCAAGAAGGAACGACGGTCAAATTCGAATACGATCGCGAAGAATCGCTGGTGGCCATCCACAACGAAGCCGGCGCCGTGTACCGCTTCACCCTTGACAAGGTCGGCAACGTCAAAGAAGAGAGCGGCTTCGACGGTCTCTTGCGCAAATACAGTCGCGACAAGAACGGCCGTGTGAAGACAGTCGAGCGCCCAGACGACCGATCCACGGACTACAGTTACGACACTAGCGGCAGGGTCGTCGCGGTCAAGTACAGCGACGGTAGCAGCGAAAGCTACGCCTACCGCCCCGACGGTGCCATGATAGCAGCCAGCAACGGGACTGCCGCAGTCAGCTTCGAGCGCGATGCCGTGGGCCGCATCATCAAAGAGCTGCAAGGCGAAGACAGCGTCGAAAGCACGTTCGATCTCCTAGGCCTGCGCGCGCGCATGAAGACCAGCAAGGGCCACCTGCTGGAGATCGAACGCAATCTCGTCGGCGATGTCATCGCCATGCGCGCCGGCGGCGGTCCCGTGGCGCCCGGCGCCGAGACGACCGCACAGGCTCCCCTTCCGCCCTGGGAAGCGCGCTTCACCCGCGACCAGCTGGGCCTGGAAGTCGAGCGCACCCTGCCCGGCGGCGTGCGCGCGCGCTGGGAGCGCGACAATCTCGGCCGCCCGCTCAAGCACGAGATCTGGTCCGGCACCACACTGGTCTCGGCGAAGGCCTACACCTGGGAGCCGAACGACCGACTGAAGATGATCGTCGACGCCCTGAACGGCCCAGTGCAGTACCGCCACGACGGCCTCGGCAACCTGATCGGAGCCGCCTACGCCGACGACAAGTTCGAACTGCGCATGCCCGACGCCGTCGGCAACCTGTTCAAGAGCGTCAACAAGAAAGACCGCAAGTACGGCCCCGCCGGCCAATTGCTGGAATCCAAGGGCGAGGGCGGAATCACGAAGTACGAGTACGACCCCGAAGGCAACCTGGCCCAAAAGATTCTGCCAGATGGCAAAGAGTGGATCTACGCGTGGAACGGCGCCGGCATGCTCGCCAAAGTCGTTCGCCCCGACGGCAAGACCGTCGAATTCGGCTACGACGCCCTCGGCCGCCGCGTGTGGAAGAAGTACGGCGCCAAGACCACCAGATGGATCTGGGACGGCAACGTCCCCGTCCACGAATGGGTCGAAGTCGATCCTTCCGTCGAAGATCCATCGGCGCAGCAAGAAGCCGTCGCCTGGGACGTCGGCCTTTTCGATCGCAAACACCTGCTGAGCGAGCGTTCCGCTCAAGGTCCCCCAGTATCCAGTCCCCTCTCCCATTGGGAGAGGGCTAGGGCGAGGGAAAACCCGAGCGGAACGTCGAGCTTCCCCA
>CAZTTW010001188.1:0-1798 GCA_964616265.1 uncultured Myxococcales bacterium
TTGGAATTCGCGCCGCTGGGGGTGCGCGTGAACATGGTGGCGCCAGATGCCGTGTTTTCCCACGGCGAGAAGCGCTCGGGCCTGTGGGCAGCCGTCGGACCCAATCGCATGAAGGCGCGCGGCCTCGACGAGCGCGGCCTCGAGGAATACTACCGGTCGCGGAACTTGCTCAAAGCGCCCGTGACCTCCGCTCATGTCGCCAACGCCGTGCTCTTCTTCCTGACTCATCAAACGCCCACGACCGGCGCCACGATCCCGGTCGATGGCGGTCTGCCGGACGCGACACCGCGGTAGCGATCATCCCTCGCTCGACTCTTCGCCTGGATCCCGCGGTAGGGGCTCGCCGCGCAGGCGGCGAATGCGGCCATCGCGGATCTCGATGGTCGTGAAGCGAAAACCGCCCAGCTCGACGGCGCGGCCGGGGCGCAGCGGCGGCGTCAGGTGCGACTGCACGTACGCGCCCAGGGTATCTATCTCGGGCGGCATGACCGGCAGAACGACGCCCAGCTCGCGTTCGGCCACGTCTAGGGTCAGGCGGCCGTCGACCTCGAAACGTCCTTCCGTGCCGCGCACGATGGGCTGAATTTCGCCGACGTCTTGCTCGTCTTGGATTTCGCCCACGAACTCTTCCAGCAGATCTTCCAAGGTGACCACGCCGACGAAATTGTTGCCGGCGCCGATGACGATGGACATGTGCACCCGCCGCCGCTGGAACTCGCGGCGCAGCCATTCGCTCGGCGTTTCTTCCGAACAGTAGATCGGCTCGCGTGCCAGCTCGCGCATGCGGCGTGGCTCTTGTCCGGACGCGAGGGCCGCCATCATGTCCTTCATGTGGATGTAGCCGAGCACCTTGTCCGTGCCGGTCTCCACCAAGGGATAGCGCGTGTACTGGTTGGCGAGCGCGATCTCGATGTTCTCCCGCCAGGGCCGGCCGTCCTCGAGAACCACGACGTCGCGGCGAAGAGTCATCACGTGCCTGGCCACGCGGTGGGTGTAGTCGAACACGCGATCGATAAGCCGGCGCGCGCCGGGATCCAGCTCGACGTGCTGAAGGACCAGTCGCAGCTCGTCCGACGAGTGCAGCATTTCGGCGCTGGAAGCAGGACGCAGGCGAGCGACGCGGAGGAGGAGATTCGCTGTCGTCGTGAGGGCCCAAATAAACGGAAAAGTCACGATGGCGAAGACGCGCAGCGGAGCGGCCGCCCACAGCGCCACCAGCTCGGCTTTCTGCAGCGCCACCGCCTTTGGCACCAGTTCGCCGATCACGGCGTGCAAGAACGTGATCACGACGAAGCTGCACCCGAGCGCCAGCGAGTGCGTGGCGGCGCCGGTCCATCGGCCGAGCGGGATCATCCACGGCTGGATGAGATCTGCGAAGGCCGGCTCACCGACCCAGCCGAGTGCCAGCGATGCCAACGTGATGCCGAGCTGGTTGGCGGAAAGATACTTGTCGAGGTGGAGAGTCACGCCTTCCAGCACGCGCGCGCGGCGACCGCCGCCCGAAGCTAGCTCTTTGACCCGCGTCGGACGCATCTTGACGATGGCGAACTCGGACGCCACGAAGAAGGCGTTGGCCAAAACCATGAGGGCGGCCAAGAGCAAAGCCATACTCGAGGTGAACATCCCCTAAGACTACAGGCAGAAGGCAGGGTTCGGCCAATCTGGGTGGGGATCGTGGTATTTACGTGCCATGGACTCGACCATTCGGAAGGACCTGAGGACCATCCCCAACGTCATCACGTTGCTTCGCATCGTCCTGCTTTGGGTCAGCGTCGTCCTCTATTTCTACGTCTCGCGC
>CAZTTW010001189.1:0-1797 GCA_964616265.1 uncultured Myxococcales bacterium
GATGCGGTCTTCACCGAGGTCGGCGACTATTTCATTCGCGCGCGGCCGAGCGCGAGCAATCCGCCGCGCCTTTCGTATCCTGGCTTCGGTACGTTCACCAAGCGTCGTCGGAACTCGCGCACGGTTCGAAATCCGGCAACCGGCGAGCCCATCGCTATCCCGGCTCAGTGTACGGTCGTCTTCACACCGGGACAGGAACTGAAGAACCTCATCAACCGCGTGCCGTCGCGGGCCACCTCCTCAGCGGCCTGAGCGCTTTTTTCGAGATCTGCCGACGGCGAATTCCTATTTGATCGGGCGGTGCTCTTCGAACGCGAGCAGCTTGGCTTTCAGGCTTTCTAGTACCTCTTTATAGGCCGGATCGTCGACCAAATTCTTCATCTGCTTGGGATCTACCGTCAGATCGAAAAGCTCGAAGCGACGCTCGGAGACCTTGTGCAAGAGCTTCTTGCCTCGATCGACGATGACGACTTCGTGATCTGGCGTAGCCGTCGAGGGAAGGAGCTCCGAAAAGATCGGGCGCGGCGGCAAGGTGCCTCCGTCGACGATGGGCAGAAGGCTGCGTCCGTGGAAGTGTGACGGCACAGGCAGGCCGAGCAGGTCGACCAAGGTTGGCCCGACATCAATGAGACCGACTTCTTCGTCCGACACGACAGGCTTGCGCCCGGGCACGGCAATCACCAGCGGAATCCGGATCTGTTCTTCGGTGAGGTTCTGCCCGTGAAAGAAGATCTTGTGCTCGCCCCAAGCCTCGCCGTGATCTCCGAACACGACAATCGCCGTGTTGTCGGCCAGCTTGGTCTCTTCCAGGGTCTTCCAAATCTTGCCGATCCAAAGATCGTCGAAGGCGATTTCGTAGTCGTATTTTTCTTCCAGTCCTTGCACGCCGGAAAGCGACGTCGGGAACTCGGGATGGGACATGTAGCTCGAGTGGGGCTCGAAGAGGTGGGTCCACAGAACGAAGTGCTCTCCGCTCTTGGCGGCCTTTTTCAGGCGATCGATGACCCTCGGGACGATGCGGGGAGCAGCGATGTCCTTGTTCGAGTCGGCGATCGTCTTGGCGCCTTCGTCGGACCATTCGGCAAACGCCTTGGAAATGCCTCGATCGGGCGTGAAGTAGAAGTGCGAGAAGATGCCGATGGGATGCCAACCGGCCGACGCGATAGGCTCGAAGATGGTGTGGTTCGTGGGCAGAATCGGCGAGTAGTTGATCGATCGCTTCTGCCACGCGATTTCCGACGGGTAGCGCGAAGTCACGAACGATGGAAACGAGCGCGGCGTGTTCGGTGCTTGGGACCACACCCGACGGAAGTAGGCGCCACGGCGGGCGAGGGCGTCGATGTTGGGCGTCAGTGACCGGCCGGCCGGGCGACCGTAGCCCGCGACCCCAAGCCGGTCGGCGCGTGTGGCATCCACCGCGATGATGAGAATATTGCCGGCAAATGCCCCGGCCTTGCCGGGCTTCGGTGGGGGCGCGGACGTCGCAGGCTCGTCGCCGCGTGCCTCGACGCTGGCAACCGCATCCCCGCCTTCGCAATCCTGATCGATGCCGTCGCCGGGAATGTCCTCGGCGCCGGGATACACGTCGGCCCGTTGGTCGTCGCAATCGCCGCCGCCGAACAAGGCGGAATAGCCATCGCCATCGCGATCCGTCAGCCTGCGCGCCACTTTGAGGGCGAGCTTGAGACCGATGCCGCCCTCGCCAATGGCAGCATAGGTCGGCGACGTCTCGCTGATCTGGCTGCCTACGATCAGCAAGACGACCACTAGGATCGCGGCGCCAAGGCGAATGGCGCG
>CAZTTW010001190.1:0-1796 GCA_964616265.1 uncultured Myxococcales bacterium
TCATGAAGGTGCGGTTGGGCAAATCCGCTGGCCGTCCACGCCGACCTGTCTCGGCCGGCAGCAAAGGTGCGATTCGGGCCCATTCTGCATCACTCAGCTCGTGTCGGTGCATTTCCCGACGAAGCCACCGGATGGGCTATCGCGCAAATTTTTGGTCGCCGAATTTGGGGACAGGCCCTAGAACTGCCCCTGCGAAACCAGGCCCGGCAGAAGCTCGGCCGTGCCGGACATCGATTGCACAGGCACCACGCCGGGCAGCGGAATGTGTGAAAGAAAAGGCGGTGCCGGTCGCGCTTGGTTGTTGCGGTCGTAGTTCATGGTGAGAAGCCAACCGGCCACAAGACCGAGCCCTGCGCCTACGAGTGCAAAGCGAGCCGTGCTACCGTTGAAGGTGGTATCCTCGTTCGCGCAATGCACGCGAACGGTCTTACCGGCAACGGTTGATTTTCGTGTGCAGAACTCGATGGTGGTAGCGAAGACGGCACCCGCGACTCCCGCCAGATCGACCATGAGAACCCGCTGCCAGCTGGGGCCGTAGACGGTCTGGTCGGGCAAATAGGCCATCGCTAGCCCAGTGGCCAAGCCGACATTGAGTCCGGCCAACATGCCCCAAGCTAGACGCTGCCTAACCTGATTGTGATAGCGATCGTTGGCCGCGTTGTACGCATCTATGTCAGCCTGCGATGCATTCGCAGCCGGCTGTGGCGGCGCGGACGGATAGAGCCCCACTGCAGGCACCATCAAGGCACCCGCGACGGCACCGAGAAGCGCCGAGCTCTGAATGAGCGACACGCGTCCGTAGTTGGGTGACTTGTCATCCAGCCACCACCCTGCTACCGCCCCGCCCACCAGTCCCGCGGCTCCGCCAAACCAAGTCGCCACCCAATCGTGACTGAGCCCCATGGCGAGCGTCGCTCCTTCGACGTCACCGATCCACATCGCGCCGATACGAAACAGTGCGAGATTGTCGCGGATGTAATTCGGCACAAGCGACGTAGTCGACGAGAGGACGCCGAGGCCAATGCCGCCGGCAAGGATGCCGGCGCCGAAAAGTGGCAACGACAAAGATAGGTTCGTTTCTTTGGGATTGCTCTGTGTGAACACCGCAAGCCCGCCGCCAACTGCACCGATGCCCGTCCAAAAACCGATCAGCTCCGGCCGGCCCGAGCGCTGCACGTAGGTCAGCGGGAACTCCACCACGCGATTCTCTCCCGGCGCGAGCGTGATGGTTTCGCGCTTCGATTGGTAATACGACGCCTCGGCGTAGATCTCGTAGTTGCCGGGCGGGACGTCCTGCACGTAGGGGTTCTGCGCACGGTTGCCGCGCACGAAGAGCGCAGCGTTCGGCGGCGTCGTGCGAATCGTGAGATGCGCGGGAATCGGCTCCAGCTTGAAAAACAGTGGCTTGGTCTCGGCCACGTCGATGGACAGGTCGCGCGTCTCGCTGGCGAAGTTCTCTTTGCTGGCGGTGATGTGATAGTGACCGCGCGGAACGCGGAATTCGTTGGGCGCTTGCCCGACGACCGTGGCCCCGTCGCTCTCGATGCGGACCTCGACGTTGTCGGGCACCGTGTTGATGGCGAAGATGCCGGGGCGGCGATTGATGGCCTCGAGGCGCAGGCGAGAGAGATCTGCCAGCTCGCCCTGCTTTTGTTCCGCCAAGTACGCTTCGTAGCTGGCGCGCGCGTCGACCAATTGGCCCAGGTGGTACTCGCACTGGGCAATCATGAAGACGTTTTCCTTCTTGGGCGCGAGCTCGTTGGCCAGCTGGAACTCGACCAGCGCCTGTTCTTTGT
>CAZTTW010001191.1:0-1795 GCA_964616265.1 uncultured Myxococcales bacterium
CTGACCCGACCGAGGCCAATATCATGCTGGTGACGGCGGGATTCTTGGAGCGCTCACAGCTGGCCCATCATCCGCTCGACACAGAATTGGCGGGCAAGTTCCTTGATCGCTATCTCGATGACTTGGACAGATCGCGATCCCTGCTCTTGCAGTCCGACATCGCGGAATTTGCAGCGTATCGCTCGAACTTGGCCCAGGCCATCCACCGGGATGGCGACACCAGCGCGGCCCATGCCATCTTTGCACGCCTCCTGCAGCGACTTTCGCAGAGGACTACCTACGTCACCAATCTGCTGCGGACTGAGACGTTCGACTTCACAGGACACGACACTTACATCTTTGATCGCGACAACACCGACCGTCCGAGCGATGTGACAACGGCGCAGAAGATTTGGCGACAGCAGCTCCGCGCCGAGTATTTGCAGGAGAAGCTGGCGGGCAAGTCGCCCGCGGAAATCGTACGAACGATCTCGCGTAGGAAGGCGCGCCAGCTGGCGATCATGAACGGTCTACGGGGCAGTGACGTGCTCGAGATGTATTTGAACGCCCTCGCCCATGTTTACGACCCGCACACCGACTATCTTGGGCACGATCAGATGGAAGGTCTGACCATCGCCATGAACCTTTCGCTCGTCGGTATCGGAGCTGCGCTGGAGAGCGAAGACGGCTACTGCAAAATTCACGAACTGTTGCCCGGCGGGCCGGCGCTGCGAAGCGGTCAGCTGAAACCTGGCGATCGTATCGCTGCCGTCGCACAAGGAAACGAAGAGCCCGTCGACGTTACCAACATGCCCATTTCGCACGCCGTCGATTTGATTCGCGGCTCCAAGGGAACGACGGTGACGTTGACCATCCTTCCCGCGGGCGCCGCCGAAGGCTCGCTGGCCAAGACCGTGTCGCTGGTGCGCGACGAGATCAAGCTCGAGGACCAGCAGGCCAAGGCCCGTATCATGGACATGCCAACGGAGATGGAACGCACGTTGCGCCTCGGGGTCATCGACCTGCCGTCGTTCTACTCCGACATGGGAGGTCGGAAGGGGACCGAACCTCACAGTGCTACCGCGGACGTGGCGGTCTTGCTAACCAAGCTGAAGAAGGAGCACGTGCGCGGTGTAATTCTAGATCTGCGGGGCAACGGCGGCGGATCGCTAGAAGAGGCGATCGGTTTGACTGGGTTGTTCATTCGTCAAGGCCCGGTGGTGCAGATACGCGGACGCGAAGGTGACGTCGAAGTTGGCGCAGACAAGGACTCTAGCGTTCAGTACAACGGGCCACTCATCATACTGACCAGTCGGTTCAGCGCCTCAGCGTCGGAGATTCTGGCCGGCGCCTTGCAGGACTACGAGCGCGCCGTGGTAGTGGGCGATTCCTCGACCTTCGGCAAAGGCACTGTGCAAAGCGTCCTTTCACTCGGGATGGTGATGGACCAGACCGGCTTCTCGCACGCCTTCGACCCTGGCGCGCTCAAGGTTACCATCAGCAAGTTCTATCGACCGGACGGCGCTTCGACACAGTTACGAGGAGTCGCATCCGACATCGTGCTGCCTTCGCCTAGCGACCTTGGCGACGTGAACGAGTCGTCGCTGAAGGATCCGCTGCCGTGGGACAACGTGGCCCCCGCATCCCACGAACAACTAAATAGGGTGAAGCCCTATCTCAATACTCTACGCGAGCGATCCCGACATCGTATCGATACGGAAAAGGCGTTCACCTATTTGGCGGAGGATGTTGCGCGGCTCAAGAAGAGCCTGGCTGAGAAATCGGTTTCGCTGAATGAAGCCGAGCGCCGGCAAGA
>CAZTTW010001192.1:0-1795 GCA_964616265.1 uncultured Myxococcales bacterium
TCGGCGGCGCCACCACCAGCCGTGAGCACACCGCCGTGAAGATCGCGCCCAAGTACCGAGGCAGCGTGGTCCACGTCCTCGATGCGTCCCGCGCCGGACCCGTGACGAGCGCCCTGCTCGACCAAGACCAGCACGCGGCACTCGACGAGAAAAACCGGGCCGAACAGGAAGAGTCGCGCCAGCTTTTCGCCGGCAAGCGCAAGCGCCCGTTGGTGCCGTTTGCCGACGCCAACGCACGCAAGCAGGTCATCGACTGGAAAGCCGAGGACATTGCCAAGCCGGCCTTCATCGGCCGCAAAGTGATCGCGGATCAGCCGCTCGCCGAGATTGTGCCGTTCATCGACTGGACCTTCTTCTTTACGGCCTGGGAGCTGCGCGGACGGTTCCCGGCGATTTTCGATCATCCCAAGTACGGCGCCTCGGCTCGCGAGCTTTACGCCGACGGCACGAAGAAGCTCGACGAGATCGTGCAAGGCAAGCTGGTGCGCGCCTCCGCGGTCTACGGTTTCTGGCCGGCCGCCAGCGATGGCAACGACATCGTCCTTTATGCCGACGAGCAGCGCACGCGGGAGCTCATGCGATTTCCGATGTTGCGCCAGCAAGGCGGCGATGGCCCTTACCGCTGCCTCGCGGATTTCGTAGCGCCCGTCTCGTCCGGCCTGCCGGACCACGTGGGCGCCTTCGCCGTCACCGCGGGCCTGGGTGCCGACGAGGTGGCGAAGAAGCTCGCGGCGGCGCGCGACGACTACAGCTCCATCATGGTCAAGGCCCTCGCCGACCGGTTGGCCGAGGCGTTCGCGGAAATGCTGCACGCGCGCGCCCGCCGCGACTGGGGCTACGGCGCGAGCGAAAAGCTGAGCAACGACGATCTCATCGGTGAAAAGTACCGCGGCATCCGACCCGCGTTCGGCTATCCCGCCTGTCCCGAGCACAGCGAGAAGACCAAGCTGTTCGAGCTGCTCGACGCACCATCCATCGGGATCACGCTGACCGAAAGCTTCGCCATGTGGCCCGCCGCCAGCGTCAGCGGCATCTACCTCGGCCACCCGGAAAGCCGCTACTTCGACGTTGGCCGCCTCAGCCGCGAGCAAGTCGAAGACTACGCCCGGCGGAAAGGTATCACGCTTGCGGATGCAGAAAAGCTGCTGTCACCACGGTTGGGTTACTGAGCATTGGCTTCGCCGCCTGCGACCGCTAAGGTTGACGTCATGACGAATTCGTACCTCGCCGTGACCGTCTACGTTCATGTGCTGCCAGAGTCGATAGAGGCGTTCCGCGCAGCCAGCTTGGCGAATGCGGCTGCCAGCATTCACGAGCCCGGCGTCGTCCGCTTCGATGTCATGCAGGAGACGTCGGACAGGGCGCGCTTCGTGCTGTTCGAAGTCTATCGCGGCCAGGAAGGTGCGGCCGCACACAAGCAGACGCCGCACTACCAAACCTGGCGCGACACCGTGGCGCCCATGATGGCCGAGCCGCGCACGAGCAAATCGTATGCGACGCTGACGCCGCCCGAGACCTGGAGCATCGGCCGCCATGTTTGAGCTGGCGGCACCCACACGGATTGCCGTCGGCGTCGGCGTGATTGCGCAAGCTGCGCCGGCACTGGCGGCTCTGGGTGCCAAACGCGTTTTGCTGGTCACGGGGAAATCTGCGCGCTGCCGTGAAGCGCTGGGGACGAACACGTCCTTCGTTCCGTTCACGATTCCGAGCGAGCCCACCTTGGACATGGTCGTCGAGGGCCGCGCCCTCGCGGTTCGTGAAGGCTGCGACGCCGTGGTCGCCCTCGGCGGCGGCA
>CAZTTW010001193.1:0-1793 GCA_964616265.1 uncultured Myxococcales bacterium
ACGCAAATCCCCGGGCATTAGAAGAAGAACCTGCGGAAACACCCTCCAAAATCTCCAGCACGACCTCGCCACGCAACGACCGCCTCATCGCCCGGATTTTTTCGAGTGAAAACCAACAAACACGAAGGTCCCCGGCCTCCGGTTCGCCACCGACGATCTCTGCCTCAAACAGGTGCTTGGGTGGCGCTGTAGCGGTGGTTTGGTGGATGGGCAGCTTTCGGCCAAGCCGCACCTCGAAACCGGTCTCTTCCCTCGCCTCCCGGAACGCCGCCTGCTCGATGGTCGCCGACCTCCACCCTTCCCGCCGGAAGGTTCCACAAGCCACGAGGGGCGGAGCGATTTCCTCCACCAACAAACAGTGCCGAGCATGGCAATCGCGATCCGGCATTACTACGGATACACCGCCAGTCCCAGCGCGGCCGCACCCAGGATCAGGAACGCCGGATTCAAACGTGTGAACGTCAAAACGGCGAAGGCCGCGATGGCGAAAAGCAGCTTGTCCCAACTGTGCACTAGGACATGCCGCCAAACGCTGACACGCGCACCGAAGACCGTGCCTCCCATGTCGAAAGCGGTCCACAGCAGAAGCCCTACCACCACCGGGCGTACCGCGGTCAGCATCGACGCCACCACCTTGCTGTCCTTCACGCCAAAGAAGAGCACAATCATGGCCAGCATCAACAGCGTCGCCGGAACTACCGTACCGGCGGCCGCAATCACTGCGCCGGAGATCCCCGCGACTTTGTACCCGACAAAAGCGGATACCTGTGGGGAGATGGGGCCAGGAAGCGCGTTGCCCACGGCGACGGCGTCGGCGAACTCCGCTGGGCTCGCCCAGCCCGCAGCAGTAACTTCTCGTTGCATCAGAGCCAGCGAAGCTGGGCCAGCTCCCCAGGAAGACAGCGCGACCCGCGTAAACACGACGAAAAGATCCCAGAGCAACTGCACGTTCGATCCTCCGTGCCCGCGGTCGGGCTGTTGCGGACAAAGCAGAGTTGTTGCTCAGGTGTTGCCTGTGCCACAGCTTCCGCCGATTCCGTCCGGCATTCCGTTCGATAAGCCACGTGGATTGCACGAACCGAGCCGCGGCATCGGTGTTTCCAATCGCGCGTTCCATGTCCGCGCTGGTACGGCGATTGCTCAGGCAAGGACCATGGACCAAGCCATCGTTCCCGGTGCGGGATTGAACTGGAACGCCACCGCGGACGACTACGCCCGCTTTCGGCCCACGTATCCGGCGTCGTACTTCGATATTCTGCGTACCATCGGCATCGGAAAACCGGGGCAACGGATCCTGGATCTAGGCGCTGGAACCGGCGCACTGGCCCTGCCCTTCGCGCGCGCCGGCGCGCAGGTTGTCGCGCTGGATGTCTCGGCTGGACAGCTCGAAAAGCTGCACGTCAAGGCCAGTAAAGAAAGGCTCGACGTGCGCACCGTCCACGCTCGCGCCGAAGAGACGGGACTTCCCGACGGAGAATTCGATGTCGTCTCTGCCAGTATGTGCTGGGACTACTTCGATCCGAACACCATCCGCCAGGAAGTTCGCCGACTGTTGAAACCCGGCGGACTCCTGCTGGTCAGCTCGCTCTTGTGGGCGCCTGAAGATCCCCTCGCCAAAGAAACCGATGCGCTGGTGTCGCGCTACAACCCCGACGCCAAGCGGAGCCGGCGCGATCGCCTGTTCGTGCCCGTCCCCGCGTGGTGCGAGCCGCCGTTCCAACTGCGCGGCTACCTGGCTTGGCGCGAAGCACTTCCCTTCACCGCCGAATCGTGGCGCGGCCGCATCCGCGCCA
>CAZTTW010001194.1:0-1790 GCA_964616265.1 uncultured Myxococcales bacterium
CTCCATCACCGTGGGATCTTCGGGGTGACGGACGAAGGGAAGGTGGGCGTGCAAAACCAGCGCGAAGTATCCGGTAGGCATAGGCGATTACTCCTTGTGCTCTGGCTCTTTGCCGATGGATTCCGTGGTGGGGTAGAAGCCCATGTCGGCGGGCGGCGACGACTCGGCAACCAAGCGCGCCTCGCTTCCACCTAGGCGGTGCTCGCTGCCACCGAGCATCTGCTCACTGGCGCCACCCATCCGCAGCTCGCTGGCACCGCCGAGCATGCGTTCACTCGCGCCGCGCATGCGCACCTCGCTGCCCCCGGCGAACTGGCGCTCGCTCGCTCCGCGCATCAGGTACTGACTTGCGCCCATGAATAGGCGCTCGCTCGCGCCACGCATCTTGTATTCGCTGGCGCCCATGAAGAAAATTTCCGAGGCGCCGCCCAAACGCGCTTCACTGGCATAGCGCCAGCGCATCTCGCTCGCGCCGCCAAGCAACTTTTCGGAGCTGCCGGGAATGGAATACTCCTTTTGCTCGCCCTTGACTTGCGCATGTTCCTCGCTCACCCACGAACGGTAGATTTCCCAACGCGCGACGATGGCGCGGCCCTGATGAGCGCCGACGCCTTTGATGACGACCTGCCAGGGACCGTGCACCACGTGCGTGCGCCCCCCAACCCGGTACACGCGCGACGGACCCACAAAATCCTCACGCACGGGCTCCGGCGCCGAGATCGGAAAACTGAACGGTCCAGCTTCCCAGGCCGACACCATGACGGGACTTTCCCACGTGGTTTCACGATGAAACTCTGTGGTGCCATCGATCATGTGCTCTTCCCACTCGATTACTTCACGGTGGCCGCCCTGCCCCACGATGACCGACTCTTCCCAGGGAAGAAGCGCAACGTGGCGCTTCGGTCCCTGGCCTGGTATTTCAGCGGCTGGACCTGGCGGGCCAGGCGGCGGTGCCTGACGTCGGATGTGCGAGCCGCGTCCCGCGTGCTCGATGGGGCCGGAAAACGAGCGCACGCTCAGCCATTCCGGCTCGGCCCATGGCGCAGGCTCGCGGCGCGGGAACTCTACACGGCCCGAGCGCGTGATCTTCGCGAAGTAGCCCTCCGCCGACTTCACGCCCACGTCGACGAAGGCAGACGAGGATGGCTTGCCGATGGCGAAGAACCAGTGGCGGTCGCCGCGCTCCACGCGATGGTCGAAATAGGAGTGGGCATTGGTGCCGTCGAAAATGCGATCCGTGGTGTCGTAGATGCGCAAGCTCAGCCACGCGTCTTTGCCAGTCTTGCCGAGCGCGACGCGAGCGCGCTCGATGGAGTCGTCGGTCACCTCCCAGTACACGAACAGACGGTCTGGATCGACGGCCATGCCGGTCACGCGGTCGTAGCCGTAGGACCAAGGGATGGTGACCGGCGTCTCGGCCTTGGGCTGCTCGCGCATTTCGAACCTGTGCGACCACGCCGAATCCGCGCCATCGCCCTGGGGCGATGGCTCCTTCTCCGTCGGCACTGCAGGTTCCTGCGCCGCGGAATTGGGCTTGCTGCCCGCTGGGATCTTCGCCGTCGTCCCGCTCCGGCCGACAAACTCGCTGGCCACGCGCGCAGCCAGTTCGTCCTTGCTCAGCTTGGAAACACCCTTGAGCTGCAGTCGCTTCGCGCACTCGAAGAGCTGCTTTTGCGTATACGTCGCCAGGCGCCTTCGATCGAGAACGGGCAGATCGTCTGCCGTCTTGATCCCTAGTACCGCAGCGGCACCACTAAGTACTTTGTCCTCGATTGGCTTACCTGACCCCA
>CAZTTW010001195.1:0-1789 GCA_964616265.1 uncultured Myxococcales bacterium
TCCGCTGTGGGGCATGATCGATCCGGCGGCCGGAACCTGGTTCCCCGCCCATGCGTTGGACCTGGCGGAAAAGGCCCAGCCGCCGCTCTTGCCGTAGCCCTATGCGGAGATTTCACAACTCCGTCACACGATTGCAACGGACGAGGTGAATACTCCGATGCGATGCACATGCATGCGCCAAGCAAGGACCGGGTGCTGGTCGTCGAGGACGAGGCGGACCTCAGCGGCTCGCTCGCCTTTGCCCTGCGTGCCAAGGGCTACGACGTCCTCGTCGCCGACCGCGGCGAGAGCGCGCTCGTAGCCCTCGAAAGCTTTCGACCTGATTTGGTTCTGCTCGATTTGATGCTTCCCGATATGTCGGGCATCGAAATCTGCCGGCATCTGCGCAATTCCGCGGATCGGCGACAACCGAGCGTCATCATCCTGTCCGCGCGGACCGACGAGGTGGACCGGGTCGTGGGCTTCGAGGTAGGCGCTGACGACTATGTTCCCAAGCCCTTCAGCCTGCGCGAGCTGACCTTGCGTGTGGAGGCCCGTCTGCGCACGCGCAAAGCGATGCTCGAGGCCGGTAAAGCGCCCGCTACGGAATCTAGGCCCGAGGTCGGCAGTGTCTGGCGCTTGCGCAATCTCGCCGTCGACGAGGCCGCCCATCGGGTGTTCGTCGACGATAAGGAGATCCACCTCAGCGCGCTGGAGATGCGACTGCTGCTCTATTTGTTGCGGGCGCCCGGCAAGATGCGAACGCGCAAGGAACTGCTGACCGACGTATGGGGCTATCATCCCGAAGTCACGAGCCGAACCGTGGACAGTCACATCAAGCGACTGCGCGACAAGCTCGGCAGTGCTTCCGAGCTGTTGCAGACCGTACGCGGGGTCGGCTTTCGCATGGCCGAGCCTGGGTCCACGAGCGCCTCGCTGGATTCGGATCCGTCCCATCTTTGATCTCGGCCGCTGAGCCGCGGATCACGCCATCACGACTCGTGCGGACGTGCAGGCGCTCCGTCGAGGGAGGCGCCCCCTCGCCACCCGCGACGCTCGTCGTGGGTGAGAGTAGTCTGAGTGCTCACATTCCTTCCGATTCCATCAATAGATGGTGGGTCCGTTTGTGCTGGACCGAAGTCATTCAAACTGACCCACTACCTTCTCGTTGAGGGAGCGCGACAACTGCCCGCGATCTGTCGTATCATCGAGTCCTTATCGGGGCTTGCCCCTACCTTGCGCTGTACCCCTCGGAGAATACAAACGATGCAGTTTTTAGACGGCGTGTTTGGTCCGCGCATCAGGCTTTTGATTCTGCAATTCCTCCTGACAGCCACCGTGGGTGTTGGCTGCGTGAGCCTCAACAAGCCGACTCAAGTCGAAGAATGCGCAACCGCCGGCAATTGCTCGGACGATCCCAAGCCGCAGCCCGGACCGGATGCCAAGCCGGACACTGCCGCCGGCCCAGACGTGTCGAACCCTGACAAGCCGACCGCCAAGGATGACGTGGAAAGTTCCAATCCCGAGGTGTCCCCCGACCTGCCGGAAGAAAGCCCAAACGACAAGGACGCCATTTCTCCGGACAGTCGCGATGTCTCTCCCGACCAGGCTGACGCCGTCTCGGCCGATGCCGACAGTGCTCCACCGCTTCCCGAGGTGGGACCTGACCTCGTTCGCCAAGACACATTGCCGGATCTTGGACCCGATTTGGTGCCCGACCTTGGACGCGACACAACCCCGGACACCAACTCGCTACTTACCGGGCTTGTCATTTACTACAAGTGCGAGAGTGCCACCGGCACCACTCTTC
>CAZTTW010001196.1:0-1788 GCA_964616265.1 uncultured Myxococcales bacterium
GATCGTGGCCGTGTTGGTATTCAAGATCTTCATCCGAGCGCCAGCATCGCCGCCGGCGGTGATCATGCCGGCAGCGGCGCCTCTGCCGCCTGCGGCGCCTCCCGCCAAGGTCGAGCCATTGCCAAGCCCGCCGCCGGCCGCAGCGGCAGCGCCTGTTGCCGCGCCCGCGCCGGCACCCGAGCCTGCAGCAGAGGCGCCCGCTGAAAACCCATCGGCGACAGAGCCGGCCGCGGTGGAAGCGGCCAAGGCTGCGCCCAAGGCTCACCGGCCCAGCGTGCACAAGTCGGCCACCCACGCGCCGAAAGCCGCGCCTGCCGCTCCCGTAACGAAGCCTGCGCCAGCGCCTGCCGCCAAAGCCGCGCCGACGCCGGTCGCGAAACCGGCCAAAGCGGCGCCCGCCAAGAAGGGAAAGGCCGGCGGCTACGCGGATCCGTTCGACAATTAACAAGGCGTCACTCGTCGGGCTCGTCCCCGACCAGTCTTGGCGGGCGGCATCGGGCTTGCCGCCGCCGGAATCTTGCCAGCGCCGTGACCCACTGTTACGATCCAAGGTTCAAGGAGCCGTCTAAATCTGCCGACGGTTCGCAGGGGAAACATGAGTCGACTCGGGGAGCTTCTGCTTCGGGACCAAATCATCTCGCCCGAGCAGCTGCAGCGCGCTCAGGAAGAGAGCAAGAAGTCGGGCGAGCGCCTGGGTAATACGCTCATCAAGGTGGGCGCCATCCAGGAGGATGACCTTACTCAGTTTCTCTCCAAGCAGTACGGCGTCCCGGCCATCAACCTATCCGAATTCGAGATCGACCCGGACGTCATTGCGCTTTTGCCGAAGGAGGTGGTTGTCCGCCACCGCGTCGTCCCGGTCAATCGAGCGGGTTCGTCGCTCATCATCGCCATCGCGGATCCGTCGAACATCCTGGCCATCGACGATCTGAAGTTCGTCACCGGCTACAACATCGAGGTCGTCGTCGCCTCGGAAGTCAGCATCAGCCAGGCCATCGAGAAGTACTACGAGCGGCAGAGCGAGCTCGACATCAACCAGGTGATGAACGAGATCCAGGACCAGGTCGAGGTCGGCGCTTCCACGGAGGAAGATGTCGACGCCCTGGATCTGGAGCGAGCTGCAGACGACGCACCCGTGGTCAAGCTGTGCAACCACATTCTGCTGTCCGCTATTCAGAAGGGCGCCTCGGATATCCACGTCGAGCCCTACGAAAAAAGCTATCGCGTGCGCTACCGCGTGGACGGCGTTCTGCACGAAGAGATGTCGCCACCGGTGAAGCTGAAGGCGGCGCTTTCGAGTCGTCTCAAGATCATGTCCCATTTGGACATCGCCGAGCGGCGCCTGCCGCAGGACGGCCGTATCAAGTTGAAAGTGGGCGCCAACAAGGAAATGGATTTCCGTGTCTCGGTGCTGCCCACACTATTCGGCGAGAAGATCGTCCTTCGTCTCCTCGATAAGAGCAACCTGCAGCTCGACATGACCAAGCTGGGCTTCGAACAGGACCAGCTCGACGATTTCAAGAAAGCCATCGAGTCGCCTTTCGGCATGGTGCTGGTGACGGGACCCACGGGCTCCGGTAAGACGACCACGCTCTACTCGGCGCTGTCCGAGCTGAACAAGTCGACCGACAACATCTGCACCGCCGAGGATCCGGTCGAGTTCAACTTGCCGGGTATCAACCAAGTGCAAATGCACGAGGACATCGGCCTCAACTTCGCCGCCGCCCTGCGCTCGTTCCTGCGCCAGGATCCCGACATCATCATGATCGGCGAGATCCGCGATTTCGA
>CAZTTW010001197.1:0-1786 GCA_964616265.1 uncultured Myxococcales bacterium
CAACGTAAATCTGCGCCCCGAGGTCGCCCGAATGCTGAGCCTTGCTGGCGACCTTCACGATGCCGAAAACTCGCGCTGGTCCTTGCGGGTGAACGGCTACTATACGGCGGTCCACGACTATATCGATGCTTACCGTTGTGACACCGGACAATGTCCGGCCAGCACCTCGTCCGGGCAATTTGTCCTACTCCGCTACGCGAACGTATCCGCTCGGCTCTTTGGTGCGGACGTGTCCGTCCGCCGGACATTCTCATTCGGAGAGCGCCGCGGTGACCTCGAGGTGGCCGGATCAGCCTCTTACCTACGCGGCGAGAACACTTCGACGGGCGACAACCTGTACGCCATCATGCCGCCCCATGGGCGATTGTCGCTGCTCTATCGATTGCGCGGCTTCACCGTCGCGCCCGAATGGGTCGGTGTGGCCGCGAAACACAATGTGTCCCATGTGCGGAATGAAATCGAAACCGGCGCGTATTGGCTGGTGAACCTGCGCGCTTCGTTCACCTGGAAAAGTCTGCGCGCCGACGCCGCAGTGGAAAACCTCTTCGACCGTCTCTACACGGATCCGATGGGCGGAGCTTACGTGGGCCAGGGAGCCTCGATGACGACGAACGGCATCCCGTGGGGCGTCGGCGTGCCAGGCCGCAGACGTTCCGTGAACGCGTCGCTGGCCTGGCAGTATTAGCCAGCCCCTACGGCCGAGAGAAACGGCTATCGGCCTTTACAGGGCCTTGTTTCGGCGCTTCGCCAAGCCAGCCCGACACCGCCTCAGGGTAGGCGTCGAATTTAGGGACGTAGGGCTTGATGTCGAGCAGCGGCGTTCCGTCGAGGATGTCGATCTCGGCCACGCGGAGCACGTTGCCCTCGATGCCGAGCAGGCGGACCGGGGACATGCCGATGCCGTTGATACGGGCAGGGGCGCGGGTGGCGAACAACCCGTGCGGCTTGGTGTCGTGGTACGGGACGACGGTCAGCTCGGCCGGGCGGGAGCGGTCGAACCAATAAATGAGCCACACGCGATCGAATCCACCAAGGTCGAGCAACGCCGGCTTGTATTCCGGCAAGACGGTCACTTTCCCCTCTGTGTCCGGAGCGCTTCGCGGCTGTGTGGGCGTGCCGCTCTGTTCGACAAAGGGACTATGAATAGTTCCGATAGGCCGAAAATGGATGGTGTTGTCGTTGCTCATTGGGCTTCTCTCGATTGGCGCTACAGCAATTGATGGGCCAGAAAAATTCTGGCATGCGCGGTGCAACTCACAACCGCCATGGGAAAGACAACGAGATGGGCATGGTGGCCGGGAGCTTCCTGCCTCGTGGGGCTTGTTCTCGCCGGAAGCGTGCTGTGGGCCTTGCCGTCCTTTTCCTCGGAGCCCAGCCAGGCCCCATCGGCGGGACAGTCGACGGCCGTCAAGGCGCCGGGAGAAGCGAAGATCGGGGACAAGACCACCTGCCCGGTGCATCCCGACTATGCGTTCACCGTGTCGGATCGCACTCCCAAGGCGTCCTCTCACGGACGGGTCTACTACTTCTGTTGCGCACACTGCGTGACGAAGTTCACCGGGCACCCGGAAAACTACGTCAAGTAGTCCGACCGGACTTGCCGTCTGGTTGCTCGGACGCTGTTGCGGACGCAGCAGTGTTGCGGACCAGGTGCTGAATTTCCAGCAGGCCGCTGCCGTGCTGCGACGATTTGCCACGTCAAGCGTGCGGTCTGTCGTTTGCATCTATAAAGGCTAAAGAGATGGTAAATACCGGAATACAGGATCTCTTGCGGCGGCGTCGGAGC
>CAZTTW010001198.1:0-1785 GCA_964616265.1 uncultured Myxococcales bacterium
CTCGAACGACGTAAAGACCAAGGTGCTCGGCGTGCCAGCCGAGCTCTTGGGTGAGCACGGCTCGGTCAGCGAGCCCTGCGCACGTGCCATGGCCGAGAGTGTACGGAACCTTACCGGTGCGACGATCGGGGTTGCCATCACGGGCGTCGCAGGCTCGAAAATGGACGGTCGTCCGAACGCCACGGCCGGCGCAGCGCCCACCGACAAGCCCGTCGGGTCGGTGTGCTTTGCCATCGCCGGACCGCGCCCCACCAAATCCGTCAGCAAACTATTTTCCGGTGACCGAGAGCGGATACGTAGAGCGGCCGCCTACTTTGCGCTCGATATGGCTCGCCGATATTTCACGTGACCCAGGGAGCGCGTGCGTGCCAGCGGGCTTCGCCCGGTGGTACTCGTCGCGGGAGATTGAAAGAACCCTCCCAGGGTTCTTTCCTAGGAGAAGCAATGGCGAATCTTGCGAATGTTGATCGAAGCGAGCACAAAGAATCCAAGGCCGACGCCGTCAAGGCAGCACCACTACCAGTACGCGACGCCGGTCGCGATCGGGCCATCGATTTGGCCGTATCCACCATTGAAAAGCAATTCGGCAAGGGCAGCATCATGCGCCTTGGCGAAGACATCGCGCCGCCCGAGGTGCAGGTCGTCCCAACGGGCGCCCTTGGCCTCGACATCGCGCTTGGCATGGGCGGTCTGCCGCGCGGCCGTATTGTCGAAATCTACGGGCCGGAATCGTCGGGCAAGACGACGCTTGCGCTGCACGTGGTGGCCCAGGCGCAACGCACGGGCGGCATCTGCGCCTTCGTCGACGCCGAGCACGCCCTGGACGTCAGCTACGCTCGCAAGCTGGGCGTGAAGACCGACGACCTTCTGGTGTCGCAGCCCGATTGCGGCGAGCAGGCGCTGGAAATTACCGAGATGCTGGTGCGCTCGGGGGCCGTGGACGTCGTCGTCGTGGACTCGGTGGCGGCGCTTACGCCGCGGGCCGAGCTGGAAGGTGAAATGGGCGATTCCCACGTCGGCTTGCAAGCGCGCCTCATGAGCCAGGCTCTGCGCAAGCTGACCGGCACCATTTCCAAGTCCAATACGCTGGTCATCTTCATCAACCAGATCCGCATGAAGATCGGCGTGATGTTCGGCAATCCCGAAACCACGACCGGCGGCAACGCGCTCAAGTTCTACGCCAGCGTGCGCCTCGACATCCGTCGAGTCGGCGCCCTCAAGGACGGCGAAAGCGTGGTCGGCAACCGCACGCGCGTGAAGGTCGTGAAGAACAAGATGGCGCCGCCTTTCCGTGAGGTCGAGTTCGACATCATGTACGGCGAGGGCGTCAGCCACGAAGGCGACCTGGTGGACCTTGGCGCCGAGTGCGAGGCGGTCGAGAAGTCCGGCGCCTGGTTCGCGTTCGAGGGCGAGCGCATCGGCCAGGGCCGGGAGAACGCCAAGCAGTTCCTGCGCGACCACAAGGACATCGCGCTCAAGATCGAAACCAAGATCCTCGCCCACCACGGCGTCAAGCGCGACGCCGGATCGGTGGCGATCACGGCTGCCACGGGTACCGCGGTTCCGAAGCCTACCCATCCCGAAAAGCGGCGCTAGCCCGCATAACTCATAAGCCGCACCAAGTTGACTCTCGTGCGGGCGGGCCAAACCGCGTGGGGAGCGCCGAGCTTAGCTCGGCGCGGACCATCGCGGGAAGGCATGGAAACCCTTCGAGGGTTTCCATCACAATTGATTTTCTTGCTCGGCTCTCACTTTTTTCATTGCCGAAACTTGTCGCAGGTAGCT
>CAZTTW010001199.1:0-1783 GCA_964616265.1 uncultured Myxococcales bacterium
CACCCGGGATACCGACAGAAAGCGCGCTCTGTGGTGGAATCCCGGTCGGACCCAACTTCTCTTGGGTCAGGCCCGATGGCGCTGTTTCACGAAAGTCGAGCGCCACGGTTTTGTTCGCTCGCGCGAGGTAGACCAAGGCGAAACCACCGCCGCCAAGACCTGAAGCAAACGGGTCGACCACCCCCAAGGCGAGCGCCGTCGCGCAGGCCGCATCGACCGCGTTACCGCCGGCCCGCAGGATTTCTGCGCCGGCCTCCGACGCAACCTGCGAATCGGAAGCGACAGCAGCATGCCTTACGTGTAACAATGAGGGAGATGGGCTGTCTGTTGCCTGTGCGACGCCCGCAGCGCCTGCAAAGAACATCCCGAAGAATCCCACGCTGGCGGCGAGCCTATGCATATTTCGCCCCCCGGCACGACCTGCTCGCATGCTCGCATCGAATCAAGATTTGAAGGAATAGCACTCCGGGCGTAACCTCGAAACGCTTAGGCCCAAGGGAAAACCGACATGGACCAGCCGTCAAGCACGGAAAGCAGCGCGATCACACTACGCATCAAGTTCAAGAGCGCGTCCCTCGACGACTTTATCAACCGCTATGGCGTGGACGTAAGCCCGGGCGGAATCTTCATTCGTACGAAGCAACCCATCGAGGTGGGCACCACCTTGCAGTTCGAGTTCGCGCTCGCCGATGGCGCTCCGCTTTTGACCGGAACCGGAACCGTTGCTTGGGTGCGCGAAAACGATCCCGGCCGCCCGAACAACGTTCCGGGCATGGGGCTTCGCTTCGACAAGCTGGTGCCCGAAAGCCAGCATACGCATCAGGCTATTCTGGCCGAAAAGGCGCGTAAGGACGGCAAGGCACCCAGCACGCCCTATCCGGCCACGGCCTCTGTCGTGCCCGCCACCAAGCCGTCAGTCGAGCCCGAAACGGATAAGACCGAGACTGCAAAGATCGAGGTCGAAAAGGCCGCGGCCGTGGTCGCGCCCGTGAACTTGGCGACCACTCGGCCGGCGCCCGCCGCGGTGGTGAATCCGGCGGCACTTCCGTTTGTGCTGCCGCCGCATAAGGCGGCTCCAATCGAGGACGATGACGACGAATTTGATGGCGGAAAGACTGAGATTAGCGCCAAACCCTTCGACTATTACTTGAAGGATTCTTCCCACCCAGCCGGTGCTGAGAACGCTCTCGGAAAGACCGCGGAAGAGGCCGTTCCGAACAAGCTCATCGACGATTTCAACACGGATGCCGTGCAGCCGCCCACGAAGAGCGCACCTCCGCCGTCGGAAGCGTTCGAAGCGGCGGCCGAGGCACCCCTTTCGGTGGACAGGCCGACTGCCAAGCCGCTTTCCGGCGAGCGTAAGAGTGCTGGCTTCGCATCGCTTTTGGAGCTTGGTAATTCCGAAGAGCGCGCGCCGACGGCGAACGGGGCTTCGTCGGAATTTCTGGAAGAAGTCTCGGCTGGAGCACCTATCGAGGAAACCGTGCCGGAGAGAACGGAAGAAGTCGGCGTTGAGTCCGGGGCCGTACAGGCCAAGGCGGCGGAGGCTCCGGCTGAGGCCGCCAAATTCGCCGCGCCAAAGCCGCGCGATTCGGGCTCCCGCTCACTCGCTGATCGTCCTCCAAGCCAAGATGGCGTGCCCTCGTTGCAGCCGAAGGGATCGAGCAAAAAGGTGGCCACTATCGCCGTGCTCGCTGCCGCTGCAGCGTTCGCAGCGGTGTACCTGGTGAAGGCTCGACCCTGGTCATCGGCCCCGGCGTCGTCGGCGGCGGTCGTGGCTTTA
>CAZTTW010001200.1:0-1778 GCA_964616265.1 uncultured Myxococcales bacterium
GGGGCTACTTTGTCGCCAGGAGCTGGGCGCACTCGTCGGCGCCGTCGACCTTGCCGCCGTTGGCGTAGAGGCAGCAGCGCTCGCCGTACCTCGTGTTCTCCGTTCCATAGAGCAGACAACAGCCAGCCCCAGAACGCTCGTTGCACCGGACACTCGCATCGCAGGTATTCGCGCCGCTCTTGTAGTAGCAGCAGGGATCTCCCGCTGCCAGCGCAGAGTTGTACTCAAGCAGGCAGGTGCCGACGGGCGGGACCGACGGGGCGGTCGTTTGGGAGGGTGTGACCTGGCTCGGTTGGGCTGCGGCCCGCACGTAGAAGCGCATGGCGAACCCGCTGGTTGGCGCATTCGCGCATGCCTCCTGGCTGGGCAGGTCGCATGCTCCGCCATTGTCCGGCGTTAGGCGATGGCGGTACAGTCCGCCGTAATCGAGGATGATTGCTATCTGGTCGCCCTGCGGTTCGGCGTTCGTCACAGAGATAGTCAGCACGCCGTTGTCGTCGAGCACGGTCTCGGCAGGGATGCGGTTCGCCTCGCTGTCTTCCGAGCAACATTGGGTTCCGCTCTGGACATCGTAGGGAGCGGCGTACGCACGTATGCCGGCAGTAGGACCAACGCTGATCGCGTCTTCGGGCAGAGGAAAGTAACTCGGTTGGAAGGCGAAGATGGCGCCATAGGGCGGCGCGGCCGGTAGCACGTAAACGGTCCCGTCCTCGGCGTAGGTCTTGCCGTTGGAGTCGAACATGCAGGCGCGCGCAAGCTCGGGCGAGTCTGGGTACTCCGGACAGCTGGCGACACTCGTCGAACGGGTCGAGCTCGTGGTGCCGGCCGGGTTACTGCCCGTGTTGGTTTGGTCGGTCGGAAGCGTGGTCTCTTTGGTGCAGCTCGCGCTAACGAACAACAATCCAAGTGTTAGCATTCCAGAACGCATGAGGTACCCCAGGTTAGGTGAAGCTTAGGTGGTGGAAATTGGATCCTGCCCGATTGGTACCAGTCTCTGCCAAATGGGTCGTTGATGCAGCAAACATGCAGATGAACGATTTACCCGGTGTGCCCCGGATCACCTTTCGCCGTACGCCCTTGTTGGTTGCCTTGTTCGTCCGTGGTCTGTGACAGCGGAAAGGAGAATGGGCCAGCGTTCTCTAGGAGAGCAATGACCTCTGCCGGGAAAGCGAGCCATTCCAACCACTTGGAGGCCAGAGATCATTCACCCCAGCCGACTCTGGAAGTTCGTCTGGCGGGAAGAATGGGGAGACACCTCGCGTCCCCCATCAACTTGGGTGGGGTTCGGCGTCGCTCAGCAAGGTGACGTCGGTAGGGGCTATTCAGCAGGGCATCCCGTCCACCGCGCGTAGCAAGTCCTGATTGGTGGGGTGGGAGGCGGATCGGCTACGAGGCAGACGCTGGGCTTTGCGGGCCGGCGAGACTCGCTCCCTTGGGCTGGACGCCGAGCAGGTCGATGTAGTCGCCGAGGATCTTCGTGGCCTCGTACAAAAGAATATCTCTGTCGGGAGATTTATCGTTGGTCATCTCGTCGAGATCGCCCGGCGACGTCGCGTCCGTGCTGGCTTCTTAACCCATAGTTATCTTCTTGGTAGTCCTAGGCGACGGCAACCCCGGTGAAGATGCGTTCTTGAGCGTAATCTCGTAGGTCGTTGACTCGGGCGTGGGATGGGCCCGATCGTCCTGCTTGCGCGCCACCTGACGGGCCTTCATCTGCGCTATCTCTTGCCGGCGCTCGGCTTCATTCAGCGAAACCGATTTCTCAGCCAGGCTCTTCT
>CAZTTW010001201.1:0-1778 GCA_964616265.1 uncultured Myxococcales bacterium
AGTGATGCTGGAGGTACGCGTACACCTCGCGAGTCACCTCCTGGCGCTGCCTCGGTCCGATACGCAACTGCATGCCGCGCGCGAGGCTGCCGAACACGACCTCGCCCAAGCCCAGCAATAAAAAGAAGAGCAGCGGCCCCCGCAACCCGCCAATCAACGCCTGTGCCGACGTGCGCGACAGCGTCACAGACCGAATGATTCGGCTGAGCGCCATGGGGCTGGCGATCCCGCAGGCTGCGTTCAACGCTTCGAACCCAACAATAGCCGCGAACAACCACTTTCGCCTGCCGACAAAATGGAAGACGAATCGAAGCGGTGTGGCTGGAAGCGCCGGCGCGCCGGGCGCGCGCACGAACGACTCGCCAGGTTTGAGCTGTGGCATGGACCGCCCTAGCCGCCGTAGCGATTGAACCAAGCTCGTTCTCCGAAGCCTCGCTTGTCTTTGCGCGGGCCGGGAGCCGTCGGGACACCCACGGGCAGCAGGACACGAATCCGCTTGGTCGGCGGCAGGCCGAGGATAGAGCCGATTCGTTCCGCTCGCTGCTCGCGTCGCAAAACACCGTCGAGCCACACCGATACGTACCCAAGCGCTGTGATGGCAAGAAGAAGGTTCTGGGTCGCGGCTGCGTTGTCCTCCACTTCGAAAAAGAAACTATCCGACGCAGGCTGAGCTTGGCCCGCGGCAAACAGCGTAGCGATGAACGCCGGAGCAGTTTCGATGTACGGCCTATTGCCCAAAACCTCGCGGATGCGTGCGACCTTTTCCGTCTCATTCAGGACAACGAACTCGGTGGTCTGCAGGTTCTTCCCGCTTGGGGCAAGAAGTCCGGCTTGTACGATCCGACGCAAGTCCGCCTCGGGTACCAAGGTCGGCTTGAACGGCCCTCGGTAGCTGTAGCGGTCTTCGATGGCTTGGAAAAGATCCATGGGCTTGCCTCAAAGGCGCTGGGAGTAGCGGTTGCGACTGACCTTCGCGAAGGGAAGCTCCGACGCCGAAGGAGCCGGCTTCTCTTCGGCCGGCTGCCCAACGCTGATGATGGTTACGACCTTCAAGGTCTCTGGCAAGCCCAACAACCGTTGGACATACTGCTCGGCGCTGGTGGCGGCATCGTGGCTGCGGTTGCGCACCTGGATCCAACAGCTTCCGAGCCCAATGGACTCGGCCGCGACTTGCGCCAAGATGCCGGCGATGGAGGCGTCCTCGACCCAGACGTCGGTCTTGGTGCTATCGCCAGCGATGACGATCCCCAGAGCAGCGTCTTTCAGAAAGCCAGCGCCCTGTGGTTTGCATTTGGACAAACTGTCGAGGAGCGATCGGTCGTCAACCAGGACGAACTCCCACGACCTGCCGTTTCGGGAAGTTGGCGAGCACAGCAGGGCCTCTATCAGCAGATCGACCTTCTGCTTTTCCAGCGCTGCGCCGGTGTACTTGCGGATGCTCCGACGCCGCCGCAAGAGATCTTGTATTTCGGCATTTACCATCTTTTTAACCTTTATAGATGCAAACGACAGACCGCACGTTTGACGTGGCAAATCGTCGCAGCAGGGCCGTGGCCTGCTGGGAATTCAGCACCTGGTCCGCAACACTGCTGCGTCCGCAACAGCGGCCAAGCGTCCAGCCGGCGAGTCGCTCGAATTATTTGACGTAGTTTTCCGGGTGCTCGGTGAACTTCGTCACGCAGTTTGCGCAACAAAAGTAGTAAACCCGTCCGTGATAGGACGTCTTGGGAGTGCGATCCGACACGGTGAACGCATAGTCGGGATGCACCGGGCAGGTG
>CAZTTW010001202.1:0-1776 GCA_964616265.1 uncultured Myxococcales bacterium
GCTGCCGCCCTCGTTGGCGACATTGTTCTCGATCAGGCTGCTGGTGATGTTGAGGGCGATCTCGTTGCCGTCGTTGTAGATGGCGCCGCCATTGCCGCCCTGGCCGCTGTTCGCGCCGTGGCCGACTGCGCCGTTCTCCGAAAGGACGGTGTTGAGAATATTCCAGGACACACCGATGCTGCTGAGCGCGCCGCCATTGGCGCACGAGTTGCCGAGGCCGGGCTTGCCGCCGAAGGTGCTGTTGACGATCCACACCGGACGGCTCGGACCGGCGCCCGCGGCGATCAAGTAGTCGAGCTTGCGAATCGCGCCGCCGCCGACGTCGGAGCCGAGGTCGTCGCACACGTTGTTGAAGAATCGCGAGCTCACCACCTTGAGGCTTCCGCCCTGCGCATGGATCGCGCCACCGCCGCCGTCGTTGTTCGAGCCCTCGGGAATGCCTTTCACGCTGCCGTCGACGAAGGTGAGATTCTGCACGACAAGCTGGACGCCCGGGTTCGTGTTGCAATCGCCCGGCCCCGGCGGATAGACCTGCGCCTTATCACAGGTGGCCATGTAGAGAATTCGGGTCGTGCCGCCACCACTCAGCGTGACCTTGTTGCCGCCGTCAATCACGAGCTTGGTCCCCTTGTCGTTCCATACCTTCGCCGTCTTGGTCAAGAGGATGGTCACCGGATCCGGGCCACAATTGAAGGTGATGACGCCACCGCGGGCGACTGCGGCCACGAACGCATCACTTGTGCAAGTCTCGGGAGTTCCCGTTCCAATGACGGTGGTGGGCGAGGAGACGTCTTCGGCTTGCCCCGCGAGGGGCACGACCGCGTGTCCGTCCGGGTAACCGGCAGGTGGCCCGTCTTGCGGATTTGTTGGCGGCTTGGCGGCAGCATCGGGCGCAGATCCGCCGCAGTCGTCTGCGACAACCGTGACGAATGCCATAACCGAACCCAACGACAATCCCGGCAGACGCTCACTGTCCGCGGAGCTGAATCTTGTGCCGTACATCGACTTGCTCACCTGCATGGTCGCATTTCTCTTGATTACGTCAGTCTGGGCACAGTTGGCACAATTGAAGACGAGCCAGCGAAGTCCGGGCATCGACGGAGACGAGACGCCGCCTGGCCCGAAAATCGAAGTCCTTGTCGAGCCCAACACCATCAACGTCGTCATCGACAACGAACGGCAGGCGCTGCCCGACAAGAATGGACGGCCAGACGATGACGGTCTTGTTGCGCTCCTCAAAAAAGCGAAGGGACAGTTTCCCGACAAGGACGACGTTCAGATTGCATCGACCGACGCTGTGCTGTTCGATCGTCTAACCAACGTGATGGACAGAGCTATCGCCGCGGGATTTCCGTCGGTGTCGCTGCTTCCCGCCCGCGACCACGAGCTCTGAGCGTTCCGCCAAAGCGACAACACCCTATTTTCGGCCACTGGACCTGGGTTTGTAACGAAATCTACATAGAACCGTCACGCAGCAGTTGCAAACGACGCTCGTCACAATTGGTAGGGACTTCGTCGGAGGTCCGACGTGCGAACACTATCTTCTTTCTCTGGCTCGAAGCTTTTGGCAGTCACTCTCGCGCTTGCAGGTGCAGCTTGCGGTAGCGATTCGGGGAACCCACCTGGCAGTGGCGGCGCGGCCGGTCACGATGGTGCGGTTGCTGCGGGCGGAAGCACGGGCAAGCTCGATGCGGGTTCGGGCGTAGGTGGTGCCACTGCTGCAGGCGGGGCAACGACGACGGGCGGCGCAATCGGAACCGGCGGAATCACCGGATC
>CAZTTW010001203.1:0-1775 GCA_964616265.1 uncultured Myxococcales bacterium
ACGCTTCGGTAGGGCAAGAACAAGCCAGCGTTGAAGCCAACCAGGAGGCCGGATCCAGTGGCCGGCCCCCAGTCGTCGAATCCTTTGCTGGTGAACCACCCCAGCTTGGGACCCAGGCGGACCTGGCCAGCTCGCAAGCTGATGAGTGGACTGAACGTCAGATCGATGTAGTGCCTCGATGGATTCCAGAACCCGTCCCAAAAATTCTGACGGGGCATGTCCACATGCATCGAGGGGTCCGGAGCGGATCGCACGTGGTCGACGTCGCATTCGACATTGAGAGACAGCCTCTCCGTCGCGTGCCATCCGAGCAGGGCTCCGAAGCGCGAGCTGGCTTTGTATCCTGCCCAGTCATCGCCGACCGGCAAGCTAAAGCCAAGGTACGGCATGAACAAGATCGCCGGCTTATGGTCGGGAGCTGGCGCGTGCGCTGACTGGGGCGCGGCTATCGCTTGGCTTGATGCCTGCGGCGCTTGGGTTGATGGCGGCAAGTTCTGCTTGCCCGCCAACTCGGGAGGAAGTTCCTCGGCCTGCGCGCGCGCCATGCGAGGCTGCGCGAGCGCCAGGCAAGACAGCCCAGCCAGGGCAATGGTTCGTCGGCGCAGAAAAGGTCGAACGCTCACTGCCCAAGCTTCTACCACGATCGCCCTTCGGTCCGGGATTGGGCGCGCACCTCCCAGCCGAAGAAAAGGGAGAGGACCAGCTCGTCACTCGGAATAGCAGTAGGAGTAGAAACTCTTGCCGGCGTAGGAGCCCCAGCGGCAGTCGGCCCAGGAGGTGATGTCGACACCATCGCCGCTGACGAGCCTTCCTTTCCCGTCGAATACGAGGGCCGGGTGGCAGCCGTAGCTGGTGCCCCAGGGATAACTGATGATCAGCTCGTCGTTCACGAACTCGAGCGTGCCGCTCTCGCTCAATGGTGAGCATGCCGCTACGCCCGCGTCGGATGACCAGGCATTCGTGTCGCAAACCGCGAGGAGAGCGCAGTAGCCAATGATGCCTGTCCTATAGACCGCTGCGTTCAACAGCGTTCCGAATTCACAGGCATCCAGCGTGTCGTCGGCGGCATCCAGGCCTCTCCCACCCGCGCCGCCGGCGCCTCCTGTCCCCACGAAGAAGCCAGATCCGCCAATTCCAAAACTCCACGTGGTGATCTGACCGCCGGATCCCGCATCCCGACTGCCAACCGACAACGATCTCCCTCCACAAGCCACAAGAGCGGCAAACGCGAAACACGCCAACACCGCTGAGATTCGCCTCCTCACGACGGGCACGAGTATAGCACCAGCGAGCACGTGGCCCGAGTTGGCCCCCGCCCAGCGATTCCCGTAGGTGATCTACCCCCTCGGCGCCACGAGCAGAGCCTCCACCTTGGAGCGTATTCGAGCGCGCTCTTTGACAACGAAGGTGGCGAGCTCGCGATCGACGAGCTCGATGTGATTCACAATCCAATTGTAGAGAAAAAGTCGAAGCGAGCTCGCCTGGGGAGGCTTCCGCGCGCAGAGCGCTTGGACTTGCGCCAACAGCTTGGCATGTTCCGCTTTGTGCGCTTCGCCGGGGTAGTTGTAGGCGGCCATCAGGGCCTCCTCGGACGCGAAATGAAAGACAGCGTAGCGGACGAGCTCACCCACCAGGATGGAGATGCCCTCATCATGGTGTTTGGCGCAAGCTGCTTCCACGTCGTCCAGCAAGACAAAGAAACACCGGTGTTGCGAATCCATCTCAGCCAGGCCCACCACAAATTTCGCATCCATTGGCATAGGCATCCTCCGCGA
>CAZTTW010001204.1:0-1775 GCA_964616265.1 uncultured Myxococcales bacterium
CGGACAAGTGTGCCGGCAGTTGCAATTCCACCTCCGATTCGTGTGTCTATCCTTCGACCTCACAGAAATGCGGCGCCGCTGCCACCTGTTCGACCGACTTGACCACCGTTAGCTTCTCGGCCTGCGACGCGAAGGGCGACTGCGTGCCGGCGACGCAAGGCTGCGGCTCTAGCAGCTATTGCAGTAACGCCAGCTGCACCGGCAAACTGTCCAGCGGTAGTTGCACCAGCAACGTGCAATGCGCAAACGGAAACTGTTCCAACAGCACTTGCTGTGGGGCTGGACAGACCGGTTGTGGCAGCAGCTGTTGCGATACAAGTGCTAACTACTGCAGCAATGGGACTTGTATCCCGAAAGGTCCGCCTGGCAACACATGTCAAGCCGCCACACAATGTACAACCGGCTACTGTGTCTCTAACACCTGCTGTAATTCCGCTCAGTGCTCTTCCGATCAGACCTGTAGTTCAGGGTCCTGCGCTTGTCGACTCGGGACCGCGGCGTGTGGTCATTGCCTGGGTTGGACTTTCGATTCCTGCCTATCAGACCCCAACTGGGAACTCGACCCCGACACCTCCAACAACGCAGCTAGCTTAGCCACAGTGACTTCAGCCAAGACCTACGGTGGCAGCGGCTGCTCTTTCGCGGCCCACGTCAGCACCGACGAGACGACTTTCGCGGTGGCCGCAATTAGAGTCAATCTGTGCGCGTCGAGCACCACGGCTGGGGTGCGCACGTTCTCCATGGAGGTGTTTTTCGATGGGCCGGACCTTAGCGCGGTCTCCCAAGCCGGCCAGATGATCTTCTTTGACGCAAGCGGCAACCGACTAGACGGCTACGGTCTATATCCTGTCGCCCTATCGAGCGGCAACTGGATCGCGTTCACTGGTAGCCTCGACAGCGCCGTTGCGGCGAACTATGTGGTGTTTCAATTCTTACCCAAGACCACGGGTTGGTCCGGCCTGATGTATATCGACAACGTAGCGTTCCAGTAGCGGCCAGGTACTGGCTTTCTAAGCTCCATCTCTACGAGAGGTTCCCTATGGCGCTGCTACTCTGCGTGATCTTTTTCTTCTCCGGCGCGGCTGGCGTCTTGTTCGAGACGCTGTGGTTCCGCGTCGCGGGTCTCACGCTTGGCAACAGCGTATGGGCGTCCAACATTGTATTGGGAAGCTTCATGGCGGGGCTCGCCGCGGGCAATGCGATCGCGGCGCGCTACGGAAAGCGCCTACGGCGGCCATTGTACCTTTACGCCGTTATCGAGGGCATCGTCGGCCTCGCTGGCGTCGCGATCGTCCTTCTGTTGCCGTCCTTGAGCCCAGTGCTCGGAGGGATCTTCACGCACCTGCTCGCGCAGGCATGGCTCGTGAACCTTTTGCGCTTGGTGGTGGCTTTTTCCCTGATGTTTGTGCCCGCGACCGCGATGGGCCTTACGCTACCGCTGCTCGCCAAAGCCACCGCACTTTGTGACGTCAACTTCGGACGCGTATTGGGGCGGCTCTACGGTTGGAACACGCTCGGCGGCATGGCCGGCGCACTATGCGGCGAGCTGTGGCTGATCGGGTGGCTGGGCCAGCGTGGCACGGCGCTAGCCGCCGGCGCTCTCAATCTGGCAGCCTCGGGAGTGGCGCTGCTCCTTGCGAGGCGCGCGGGCGGAAGTGTGATGGAGGCGCCCGAGCTGGCGAGTACACGACCAGCTGGCACGCGAACGATGAGCGTACGATCCTGGCGCCTGCTTGCGTCCGCTTTTCTGGCGGGCGCCACGCTCTTGGCGCTGG
>CAZTTW010001205.1:0-1769 GCA_964616265.1 uncultured Myxococcales bacterium
GCGGCGGCGGCGAATACGGCGAGGCCTGGCACCGCGCCGGCATGCTAGCCACCAAGCAAAACGTGTTCGACGATTTCGCGGCGGCGGCGGAGTACTTGATTCGCGAGAAGATCACGAGCAGCGACCGCCTGGCCATTTCCGGGCGATCGAACGGAGGATTGCTGGTGGCAGCATCGATCGTGCAGCACCCGTCGCTCTTCAAGGCTGCCGTGTGCGGCGTTCCGCTCACCGATATGGTTCGCTACCATCTGCTGCAGATCGCGCGGCTTTGGATCCCGGAGTACGGCTCGTCCGAAAATGCGGATGAATTTTCCCATCTTTATGCCTACTCGCCGTACCACCACGTGACAAGCAGCACCGCCTATCCGGCCACGCTGATTTTCTCGGCCGAATCGGACACCCGCGTGGATCCCATGCACGCGCGCAAATTCGCCGCTCGGCTGCAAGCCGCCACGTCGAGCAAAGCGCCCATCCTGCTGCGTATCGAGGGCAAAGCCGGCCACGGCGCCGGCAAACCCCTGGGGAAGATCATCGCTCAATACACCGACGAGCTCTCGTTCCTGTTTGGCGAGCTGGGCTTGTCGGCCCCGTGATTTGAAAGGACCACCGTGAAGAAGACCCGCGTTATCATTCTCTTCGGCGGCCGCTCGGCAGAGCACGAAGTCTCGCTGCTGTCGGCGCGCAACGTCTTTCTCGCGCTCGATCGCGAGCGCTTCGATCCGCTTCTCATCGGCATCGACAAGCAAGGCCGCTGGCGCATCGAGCCCGACCAAACCCTGCTCAACGCCACCGGCGATCCGCGCCTGCTGAAGCTGGTGGCGGCCGGCAACGAAATCGCCGTGCCCGTGCATCCGGAGACCCGCGAGGTAACGAAACCCGACGCATCGACTCCGCTTTTCGGCAGCGACGACGTCGTATTCCCGGTTCTGCATGGCACCTACGGCGAAGACGGAACCGTGCAAGGACTGCTGGAACTGGCAGACATTGCCTATGTCGGCCCTGGCCATCTCGGATCTGCCATCGGCATGGACAAGGACGTGACCAAGCGTCTGCTGGTCCAGGCCGGCATTCCCGTCGTGCCGTGGCGACTCGTCACCGCGCACGCCATGAAGAAAGACCACGCCGCCACCTTGGCGCTGGCCAGTCAGCTCGGCTTTCCGGTGTTCGTCAAGCCAGCCAATGCCGGCTCGTCGGTGGGCGTGAGCAAAGTCAAGAGCGCCGCCGAGCTGGAACCTGCCTTGGCCGAAGCCCTGAGCTTCGACACCAAGGTTCTAGTC
Organism: uncultured Myxococcales bacterium; assembly: GCA_964616265.1. Taxonomy (GTDB): domain Bacteria; phylum Myxococcota_A; class Polyangia; order Fen-1088; family Fen-1088; genus Fen-1118. The sequence goes on from CAZTTW010001205.1 coordinate 1,278, forward strand.
GAAGCCGCGGTCAACGCACGCGAGATCGAATGCGCCGTCCTGGGCAACGACGAGCCCGTGGCGTCGATGCCCGCGGAAATCGTCGTGCACCACAAAGACGGCTTCTACTCGTACGCCGCCAAGTACGTCGACGCCAGCGGCGCCGACGCCAAGATTCCCGCCGACCTTCCGCCCGAGACGATGACTCGAGTGCGCGCGCTGGCGGTGCAAACGTTCCAGGCTCTGGAGCTGGCGGGACTTGCTCGCGTGGACTTTTTTCTCGACAAAGATCGCGGCGACTTCTACGTCAACGAGGTCAACACCCTGCCCGGCTTCACCGCCATCTCGATGTACCCCAAGATGTGGGAAGCGTCCGGCATCCCGGTCAAAGAGCTGGTCAGTCGCCTCATCGATCTCGCCGTGGAACGACGGCAGGCCCGACGCGCGCTCAAGACGCAGCTCTAAGACTCGATAATCAGTACGTCAGCCCGTACCCGTAGGCATAGAGCGGAT
>CAZTTW010001206.1:0-1763 GCA_964616265.1 uncultured Myxococcales bacterium
AGCGCGCCACGGACGCGCGCAGCGCGGCCTATGGCGTGCGGCCGCCGAGGGGGAAGTCCCGGCGCGAGCCCGCAGAAGCCGAGCGCCGCTCTCCCGTATGCCGCTTCAGTGAACTCGAGAATTTGGGAAAGCCCGACAGCCCCTAGCCTGGCTTTTACCGCTTCCAAAGTGCGGCTTCGTCGACGAGGAGCTGGCGCATCCATTGGATGTGGTGCTCGGTCGAGGCCGGCGCGGCACCTGGACCGCTGAGCCGCACGAGGAGAAGAAAAAGTCCGATCGTCGCGACACAGCTCAGCCCGAGCAGGAGGCGTGCACGCGATCCTTTGGTCGTGGCGGCAAAACTGAATAGGGCGGGGACCACCAGAAGCAGCAGCACGAGGACGAGCGGTAGAAGACTTGGTAGACCGTGCCAGCCGAGAAATCGTGTCGCCAGATTGGGGACGAGAGCGACGGCTCGCAGCGCGGGAAGAAGAATATCGGGCAGCGGATTGGTGAACCGTTCGGGCAATTCGGGAAAGACGGCATTTGCTGTCTGCGTGTAAAGGATGCCCCACAGGCACAGGCCCACGGCCACGCCCTTGCTCCAGCCCGAACGCAGGCTTGCCAGCCCGAAGCCGGCGGCAAGCGCCGCCAAGCCCATCATCGGTACCATGAGGCGAGGGCCGAATCCCCAGCCGGCAAACCAGATTTCGGTACTGCAAACTAATAGCACGTAGTAAGCGACGCAGGTGCCGAGCAGCAGGGCCAGCCGGCGTAGGCCGCGGCGCCACAACGCCACGAGGCCAGGCGCCACCAGCAGGAAAAAAGGCGAGGTCGTGAGCAAGCCGCGGTGCCAGCTCACGAGTGCGCCTTTGGCATAAGGGAGCCTTGGCAGCTTGACGCCGCCGATGCCCTGGCCGTGCAACTGCTGCAGGCCGGGATTGACCAGGTGGTGGTACGACACTTCGAAGAAACCGCCAAAGGCCAGCTTGTTGTAGATCAGCAGCCCCAGAGCGCCGGGAACCGTTCCGAGGATCAACCACAGCGATAGCGTGACCCGTCGGCGCAGCGGCCCGGCCAGGGTGTAAAGCGCGAGCAGTCCGAACGGGATGGCCGACTGGTACTCGGTGAGGACCGAGAACCCGGCTATGAGCCCCGCGCCTAAGCACTGCGGCCACAAGCGCGCCTGCGGTCCGCACCCATCATCGACCTGATCAATCTGTCGTTCCACCTGCAGGATGAGGAGCAGCGCCGCCAGCAGACACACCGACACGATCTGGTGCCCGACCAGCCCTGCGCTGGCATGCGTGGCTGCGCAGCCGAGAATCCACGCCAGGGAGACGAAGTGGACCACTTGCTTCGGCATCTCCAGCTGGCGGGCCAGGCGGCGGAAAAGCAGAAAGCCCAGCACACCGATGGGCAGCATGATGCTTCGGCGCATGAGCGTGAGCAGCTCCTCGATCGAGAAGGCCGACGCGGGCCGAAAGAGGCGGCAGGTGCCATAAACCGCCGCGGCCAGGATGCTACTTCCCGGCGCTTTGTCGGTGAGGAAGTGCCCATTCCACTGGGCCATGTCGAAGATGGTGCCAAAACGGCGTAGCGGGACGTCGATGGTCACCGTGTGCTGGTCGACCAGGCTTACCGCGAGGTAGATACGCGAGCGCTCGTTGGGACACGACACGCCGGCCGTCGGAATCCAGGCGTAGGCGAGCACGAACAACACGCCGACGGAAAGAAGAAGCTCGCGTTTGCTTTCAAGGGCGCGGGTCGTCTTCACGGCGCGC
>CAZTTW010001207.1:0-1763 GCA_964616265.1 uncultured Myxococcales bacterium
GTCGCGTCCGACGGCGAGGAATATTACCGCTACAAAGACTCGGACGTCGGGCCGCGCGTCTGGCGGCATGTCGTCGCTGCCCCCGTCTGGCTACCGCCCGTCTCGGCTCCGCTCGCAGCCATGGTCAAGACAAAGTACGTGGCCGGTGCTTTTCCGCACGTCGTGAACTACGACGAAACCGGACCGGGCTATCTCTCCGCCTACGGGCTCGTCGCCGGCATTCACGAGCAGATGCGGCGTCGAGGCGAGACGCTGAGCTACTACGATAACGGCATTCGCACGCACGGGTCGTTCGACTACCTCTCGCTGCGCGGCCGCTTTTCCCACGGCTGTCACCGCCTGTACAACAATCTGGCGGTGCGGATGTTCTCGTTCGTCCTGCGGCACCGGCGCAGCAAAGTGCTGGGGCCGATGGCGCTTGGTTTCCGCCGCACCTTCTATTACGACGGCGAGGTCTACGATATGCGTCTTCCGACGCGCGGTTTCTACTTCCAGCTCGATCCGCCGCTGCCCGTGGAAACGCTGAAGGGCAACATCCAAGGCAAGCTCCAGCAGCCCATCACCGGCTACGTGCCCAAACCGGGCGTGAAGTACGGCGGTCAGCTACCCAAGGCGGGCGGCGGTCCGGACAGCAAAGCGGGAGGTGGCTAGTCATGCGGCCAGTGGCGTTTCTTGTTCTGCTCGGAATGGCTTGCTCGCGGCCAAGCGCGCCCGAGTCGACGCCCGCGCCGGCCGCGCCGACGCCCAGCGCGTCGCCTCGCAATCCCGCTGCGCTGGTGCCGCCCGCTACGCCGGCCGCAGAAGTGCCGGACGAGTCGGCAAAAGGCGCCGACGAAGACCTCAGAAGCGAAGAGCGCGAGGCGAATCCGTATTCCGAGAGCGTCACCTTGAAGCTGAGCATCGCGCCTCCGGTGAAGGCACTCGTCACCTGGGGCGCCAAGACGGTTGCGCGGGTGGCACCCGGGAACATGGATGCCGACATCCAGCGCCCGCGCGGCAGCGGTCCTCTCGATCTCGAAATCAAAGCGGACGGCTTTCTGCCGTACCACACCCGGCTTTACGCCGACCGCAACGACAAGGTTTCGGTGCGCCTCTGCCGCAACGAAGATGCGCCGGGCCTTTTCGGTTACAAGCGCAGCGTCGAGAAAGACGGCAAGGACGGCAGCGAAAAGAAGAAGTGATGTCCCTTGGTCCGTCCTTTGCTTCGTCTGCGCGACAAAGCAAAGGAGGCGATCGTGCAAGGTTTTCTAGAAGACTTCTGTCCGGTTTTCGTCGCGCCCGTCCGAATTTCGTCAGCTCGACCGGAGGTCGGCCGTTACGAGCGAGGGCGGCCATGATTTCTGGCTACGCCATCATTCCCGACGGTTACGAGCGGCCGTCGGCGCTCTTCACCGAGCTGCAGGATGCGATGGACTGGGGACTTGCTACTTACGGCGGCGATGCCTTTCGCATCCGCTACCTGGAGGTCGCGCAGATCCAAAAGGCAGACGGCGAAATGGCAGACTGCTAGCTTCCTGCCGAGCTTGCTTGCGGTGAACCTCGCGCACTCGGTGGATGCGGTGGTAGTCTGCCCGCCGATTCATGTCCGATTCGGAAATCGCACCTACGCAGATGGTGAAGGGTCCCCGTGATCCTCTGACTGACACCATCATTGGCGAGCGCTACCGCGTCCTTGGCCGTATTGGCGAAGGCGGTATGGGGACGGTTTTTCGCGTCGAGCACATGCACATGAAGAAGGTGCTTGCGCTCAAGCTGCTTCGTCC
>CAZTTW010001208.1:0-1762 GCA_964616265.1 uncultured Myxococcales bacterium
GCACCAGCACTTGACGGTTGGCGGTCGGCACGACAGAGGCCGCGCCCGCAGCCGCGCCGTCAAGGGCCTCGCCTGCATCCGCCGCCAGCGCCTCAGCCGACGTCGCAGCCACGCACACCGCGAGCATGCCTGTCAGAGCGAAGCCGAGAACGTTGTTCCTAGTCGCCGACATGGGAATCCTTGCTGCCCGATGGCTCCGAGACCCTATCGTCGTTTACATCCGAGCCCTGGTCGTCTTCGCGACGGCTGTGCGCGAGTGCCCGCAGGCGCGACCTCGCCTCACGCCAGCGCCTCGGCAAAGCAGCGATCCGCGCTTCCCCGCGGTACGTGGCTTGCGGTCCGATCAGGTAGGCACGCAGGTGAACGAGCGGATCGATGATGTCGCCATTGTCGCGCATTTGGAAGTGCAGGTGCGGAACCGAGATACGAATGCCGGTGTCACCGACGTGCCCGATGATCTGCCCGGCCTTGACCCATTGGCCGTTCTGAACCAGGTAATTGAGCAAGTGCATGTACTCGGACATCAGGTTGTCCTTGTGTTGAATCTGCACGAACAGGCCGCCCGGCCCCATGCTGTTCTTGCGGATGGCGCCCGATTTGTCGAGGGTCACTTTGCGCGCGCCTTTGCCGGGCGCATCCACGCCGGCATACACGACCCAGCCATCGGCGACGGCACGCACCGGCTCGCCGAGGACCGACGCGAAGTCGACACCCTTGTGCGCCCGCTTGCCTTCGTCGCGAATATCACCGATCACGCCGGTGATTTTCCGCGGGCAACCGTCGAGCGGGCAGAAGAGATCGACGCTCTTCCAGTGGGCGCGCGCCACCGGCGGTCCGGTGGAGTAGTACTCGATGATGGCGCGGCGGGTACGCAAGACGCGATCCTCGCCGTCGGTCTCGAGGACGCGATCGCCCCACAGCAGATGCGAGATGTAGTGACGGTGCGGGACCGACTGAAAAGCGCCGTCGATGTCGGGGCACTGCTGCCCAAAGACGTGCATGAGCGCGGCCGTGAAGAAGATGTTGGCCTTGTCCTGGTGGAGGGTCTGCACCGACGTCAGGTAATCACTGACGTCCACTTGGCGGGGTAACCACTCGTTGCCCTCTTTGACCCAGTACGAATAGCGCCCGCTTCGCAGGAAGGGCGCATGCATGGCCGTGTCGATGCCCGTGAGCCCGACCCCATCCGTCGCGTGCGGCTTCGCCGAAGCACAGCGGCTCTCCTGGTAGACGAGCGATGCGAGCAGAAACGGGTCGACGTCGTACCGCTCGCACGCTTCCAAGATCCAGTGTGCGAACTGGTTCGACTGCTGATAGGAAAGCTCGCCCGAACAGAGTTGGTTGAGGGCCGGCGCGAACCTCTCTTCCTTCACCGGCGCCGGAGCCGCGGGCTCGGGATCCCAAACCGTGAGGTCGACCAGCCCCAGCCCCTGAAAGTTGCGCTCGCGTCCGGTCCTATCCACCCGGCAAGCCCATGGCGGCTTCGGCCCTTCCGCCGGCAAAGGCTCGGGACCAAGCGCTTCGCCCCTCACCAATCGCGCGGACACCGGCACAAAAGCGCCGGCAAGGACCGCAAGCGAGACGAGTGGCAGTGACCGAGACATCGTTGATCCTGAGCCGTCGTGCAGGAGCTACTCTACGACAACGGGCGGCGAATTTCAGGCAATCGCGAAGCGCGTCCTCGAACGCGTCAGGGGTGCGGCCATACTCGAGCTAGAACGGCGGCAGCATGACGTCACCCCAGCAGGCGGCGCTGCCGTCC
>CAZTTW010001209.1:0-1762 GCA_964616265.1 uncultured Myxococcales bacterium
TGCGCTCCGTCGATCCGCAACTCGTCGAGATGGGACAGGTCTACGGCATGCGCGGATGGACCTTGTTCCGCCGCGTCATCCTGCCCAGTGCGCTGCCCTCGATCTTCGTGGGTCTGCGCTTCGCGCTCGGGATCATGTGGCTGACGCTGATCGTCGCTGAGACGCTGTCGGCCAATTCCGGGATCGGTCACATGGCGATGGAAGCGCGCGAGTTCATGCTGACCGACGTGGTCGTGCTGGCGCTCGTCATTTACGCGCTGCTGGGCAAGCTCGCCGATATCGCGGTTCGTTTGCTTGAACGCGCCACACTCAGTTGGCACCCGGCTTTCCAGGCGGTGACGAGGAGCTGAGTATGAGCCAGATCATCGAAGGGCCGCGCCGGACCAATGTTTGGGGCAAGGACATAGAGCCCGACTACCTCGAGCCACGAACCCGAGCGAAGGGCCTGCGTAGCGGCGGCCACGCAATCTCAGTCCGCGGACTCGAGAAATCCTTCGGCGATGTCCGCGTCTTGCGCGGCATCGACCTCGAGATTCCGGCTGGGCAGTTCCTTGCGGTGGTCGGCAAGAGCGGTTGCGGCAAGAGCACGCTGCTGCGATTGCTGACTGGTCTCGATGAGCCAACGGCCGGGGAGTTCGCCTTCAGCGATGCCGGGGGCAAGCCCGTTCCACCTAATTCGCGGATCGTCTTTCAAGAGCCGCGCCTGCTGCCATGGGAGCATGTGCTCGACAATGTCACTGTCGGACTGGGACGCGGGGTCAAGTCAGGCGCGGTGCGCGAGCAGGCGCGCGCGGCCCTTGCTGAGGTCCAGCTCACCGAGAAGGCTGATGAATGGCCCGGCCGGTTGTCGGGCGGCCAACGCCAGCGCGTGGCCTTGGCGCGTGCCCTTGTCAGCCAACCAGACTTCCTTGCCCTCGATGAGCCGCTTGGGGCGCTCGACGCACTCACCCGGATCACCATGCAGGCCTTGGTCGACCGTGTCTGGCGCGAACAAGGCTTTACCGCCCTGTTCGTGACGCACGACGTGGGTGAGGCTGTAGCCTTGGCCGACCGGGTGATCGTGCTCGACCAGGGGAAAATCGCGCTAGACATAACGGTTGCCGTTTCTCGTCCCCGCGAGCGTGGGACGGCAGAAGCAGCCGGCATCGAACGGCGACTGCTTGCGGCGATCTTCGGGTCGTAGGTATCCGATGAGGTCAGCTTTTGGCGCAAAGTGAACACGCGGATCATTTGTCAGTCTGTCGGTTAGCACGAAGGTCAGGTTTTGTTAGCTTCTAGGCAACACGGCACGGCGCGTCGCCTAGAGCGGGTTTCAATGGAGTGCCTGCAGGGACCTAAAATGAAGCTGGGTGCCCTCGTTGCGCCTCCGGGCACAACGGCGATGACTACTCCCTCTGCAGTCCGGGGGGCGTCAATGCGCTTCGCATCCCATCGCGGGACAGGTGACCGTTCGATCTTCACCAGCTTCGGCGCTAAGGCCAATTGTGGCCCCAACCGCACACTCAAACTCGTTCGGCGGAGCGGTTGACTCCGTCGGCCAACAATCGCGCCAGACGTAGAACCTCAAGAGCTTCAGCCAGGTTCATGTCGATCAGATGAGCCATTGCGATCATTGAGGCTTCGGCGTTGCCTGCGGCGATCTTCGCGAACGCATTGGTGTATGCGCTCGTCACCTCCTCGTCGGTCGCCAGGTGGTCTTCCACCGAACGGAGGTTTGCGGCCCATTGCAGGATCACTTGGATGGAGGGCCAGAGCGCTCCGA
>CAZTTW010001210.1:0-1759 GCA_964616265.1 uncultured Myxococcales bacterium
AACGCGCCGACCAGTGCCTGTATGCCGCCAAGCAAGACGGCCGCGATCGGCTGTCTGCGACGCCGCCGTCGACCAACGGGCGGAGCCCGGGCTAATTCCGCGAGCCCCGGCTAGGGAAGCGGATACGACGTGTCCTCGTTGCCGAGGTCGTCGCTGGCCAGTTGCAACGTTGCCGACGTGTCGTCGGCGTAGCGGACGAGGATCTCGACCTGCGACGCGGACTGCAGAAGGGCGGTCGGCACGCTGTAGAAATTTTCCAGGTTGTCCTCCGCGAACGTGAGCTCCTGGTACGCAGCCGCGCTTCCAGCCTGGCGCCAGGCCATGCTGCTGATTCCGGTTGGCGGGTTGCGGATCTGAATCCGCGACCACCACTTCGAGCTGCCCGGCTTTACATACAGCGATGTCGGCCCGTCGAAGGTTTCGGGATGTCCGGTGCAAGGCACCCATTTCCAACGGCCGGCGTAGCGGCCGGGATAGTCGGCCATCACCGCGGCTGTGGCATCGCCACCAAGGTCGATGCCGCAGAACACGTCCGGGCACTTGTCCATGATTCGAACGACGGCCGTCCGTGGCCCCTGGCTGGTCTGGGCCAAGACCTCGGCGCACTGGCCGCAGATGCGTCCACTTTGCCAGGCGCCCTTGCCGTCGTCCGGCTGCAAGTTGACGCTGATGGCGGCGAAATAGCGGACTTGGGTTGTCCCGTACTGACAAGCGCCACCGACGCTGGGTGAGGTCGAGTAGGTCGTCACATTGCCCACGCCGCCCCACGCTTCGTTCGTGGGGTAGCTCGGCTGTACCGAGGAGCAAAAGGATTCGCACGGCGGCGGATCGATCGGCGACGGGCTGCCATCGATCGACGACGTGCTGGTGTCGTACTCCGGCGCTGTCCACGCGGCGTCGTTGGCGACCGCGTCGCTGCCACCGATCGCGGAGTCCGGCGTCTGCGCCGACGAGGAACACGCCAACCCAGCAAGGATCGGCGCAGCGAAGGGCCATAACCCGGAACGGGCGCTCAGCATCAGCTATCAATCATGCGGGTTCGCGACGGCGTTTGCTAGTGACACAATTCCGCTGGGAACCCCGTGACCGTCACGCCATCGACGTCGAGGCGGGCTGACTTCACGTTTCCATCGGCAGTGAAGGCGAACAGCGTGGCGTGCAGATCGGCCAAACACGCAGCTCCGTTGCTTCGTAGGGCCAGCGTTCCAACCGCACCCGTGGCCGTGTCCAAAGCGCTCGCGTCGCCGCAGACGCCAAACGTCGCGCTAGCACTGCCCCACGATGCCGGTGTGGAAATCCGTAGGGCGGAATTGCCGCCCGTCATGGGGCGGGCGAACGACAGGGTGGCGCAGTCCGAGCCGGACTTTGAAATGGTGACATGATCGAGATCTCCGGCGTATCCCGTGGCGGTATAGGTCGCGCTCGATGACGGCTCCGGTGCGGCCTCGGCGCAGCAAACGTAGTGGATGCCAAGGCTGCAGCCTGCGAGCGCGCAATTGGTCGCGCTCTTGGTCGTCAAGTCCTGAGCCGTGATGGCGGCGATGGTTTCGCCCAGGCTCGGGTAGTAGCAGCTCGTGATGGACACCTGGCCACAGCAGCCACAACCGCAGGCCGTATAGGCGCCGGTGCAGGTAGCCGGATCGGTATCACTGCTGGGCGAGGCGTCTTTGGTGGGCGCCATCATGCAACGCCCGGTATTGGGATTGACCACATGCCCTGCCGTGCAAAGACAGGTGCCATCGGGCTGGCAGGTTCCCCA
>CAZTTW010001211.1:0-1757 GCA_964616265.1 uncultured Myxococcales bacterium
GATGTTGTTGAAGGCGTAGTCGTAGAGCTGCGGGCCAGTGTAGCCGGCCCCCGAGACTACGACCTGAATCACCGGCGCGTTCGACGGGTCGTACTGCAGCACGAAGGGTGGCAGGACGCCCAGCGACTTGGGTACCGCGGCCATGGCAAAGGCCGCCTGCTGCTGGACGAGCGTTTGGGCACCGTTGAGATCGGTACCCCACTTCAGCCATACATAAATGATGCTGAGGCTGTTGCGCGAGACACTCTCCACGTGATCGACGCCCGGGGTCGCGCTGACGTACTTTTCGAGCCGCCAGCTAATGGTCTTTTCGACGTCTTTTGGACCAAGCCCGGGCGCTAGCGTCCCGATGACCAGCACGGGCGGCGTCAGCTCGGGAAAGGTGTCCACGCTCATGCGAGGTGTGACGACACAAGCGAAGACCACGAGCCCGATGCACGCCATGAGGACAGCAATCGGGTTCTTGAGGGATAGCGACGTCATCGAATTCTTTCGCCCCTAGATCTTCCGTGCTGTCGCTTGCGCAGGCGTCTGGGACGGGGCCGCTGGCAGCGCTCCCGTCGGCTCCGCCGCGGATTCGGAGTCCTCGCTCGGCTGCACATGGTCGCCCTCTTCGAGCAACGCACGCCCCTCAGCCACAATCGGCGTGCCCGAGGGCAACGACGCTTCCACGTAGAGGCTGCCGCCGACCTCGCCCTTGATGCCGAGCACGCGTTGGTGCGCCAGGCCCTTCTCGTCGACCATGAAGACGTTGGCCTTCTTGCCGCGAATCGTGGCCGCGAAGAGCGGCATTTCGGTTGCCATCGACGGCTCTCCCACGTCGATCTGAATCGCGCCGGTGGTTCCGACGGGAATGGACCGAGCCGGGTCGGGGATGTCGACCTCGAAGTGCACCGTGCGGGTCTCGGCATCGGCGGAAGGCGTGCGACGGGTGATGGTTCCAACGAAATCGTGATTGGTCGCATACACGTGCACGATGACTTTCGTCTCAGGCGCGACCACGTCGAAGTCGACCTCGGGAGCGTCGGCCACCATACGCACCGTACGCCGATCGACAACCGTTACGATGGGGTTGCCCGGCCGAACGAAGGCACCCGGGTCGACATAGCGCCGAGCCACCTCGCCATCGAATGGTGCCCGCAGGACACAGTCACTGACTTGCAGTGAGCTGCGAGCGAGATTCGCACGCTCGGATTCCAAACGAGCCATCTCCGCGGCACTCTGCGAGTCCTTTAGCTCTGCCTCGTTCGTAGATACGAATCCGCCCGACAGCATGCCGGAGGTGCGCGCCGCCTCATGCGCGATCGCCCTCTGGTGCGCGTCGATGGCGCGCGCGCTTGCGGCAATCGCCTTCGTCGACGCATTCGAGTCTCTGCAATCCAGCGTGGCGATGACGTCTCGCTGCTTGATGATTGCGCCAGGGCGAACGAGCACGGTATCCACATAAGCGGAGACCAGTTGCGGTCCTACGTTGGCTTCGACCCAAGGCTCCAGCGCCCCGATATAGGTGCGTGATGGACGAAAGACCGCCGTCTTCGCGCGCACGACGGTGACCGGCTTGGGCCGAGACGAGAGGGCGACCTTGTTGGTGCGCCTGTCTGCTCGCCACATCATAAGGCCACCTAACGCCAATACGGCGGCAACGCCGGTTGCAATGACAGCGGGCACCTTCAGGCTCGACGGATTCTTGGGCGGTGCTTCCCTGTGGTCTTCGTTCATGCGAACTCCCCAACTTCTGAGTGCTTCACTGAATGGAT
>CAZTTW010001212.1:0-1757 GCA_964616265.1 uncultured Myxococcales bacterium
GCAGCGCCAGTCGCGATTCCTTGGTGGCGAGCGCCCGACGAAGGTCGCCCTCGACGCCAGCGGTACGCGCCATCACGTTGGCCAGACCGAGGATCTCCCGAGGAAAGCTTGGGCCACCAGGCACGAGCGGCGCACGGTGCGCGCCTCGGATTTTCTGCGGGCAACAGCCGAGGAGCAGAACCTGGGCCCGCGCAGCCGCCGCCGCGCTGACCACGGCATCGCCCAGCTCACCACAACCGTGAAGCGCCATGAACAGCCGGCCAACCGTCGGTGCCCACGCTGCCAGCGGGTTATCGGTCGCCGACAGGACGTCGCTGGTCACGAAGCGCACCGGCAAGTCCCCCGCCAGCATCCGCGCCACCGCGACGCGCTCGGGATCGCGTTCCAGCCCGACCGCCGCCACCGAGAGCTCCGCCGACGCACGCCGGGTCAGGTGTCCACTGCCCGCGCCCACGTCGACGATTTCCCGAAGGCTGGGAAAGCTCTCGCGCAACACACGCACCACGGCCGCTACCTGACCGCGCTTGCGCACGTTCATGAACGGAAGCTCCGCTGGCGCTGACAATCCAGACACGACCGGAATCAATGCTAGGAACGCATGGACCTGCCCTGCCATGTCGCGCAGCGACGACGGACAGCCTGGATCCGCCAAAAACCAGGCCGCAATGCCCTCGGTGTCTGCACGCTCGAGCGCCGACTCCGACAAGCCCAGCAAATAGTCCTGCCATCCGTGCGCCAGGCACCACGAAGGCGGCGTCGCCGCAGCACGCACGAGCACGATCTCGCGCGCTTGCCCGAGCAGGGCCACCACCCGCGAATATGCCGCGACCAAGTCGACGGTAGGAAGTGCAAGCGCCAATCTAATGAGCTTTGTTAGTCGAGCCCGCAGCGCTTCGTCAACCGAGATTGGCGAGTTCAGTCGAGGTGTCCAAGCGTTGCCGCACGTGGGGCACGTCGCACCAGGAGAAAGGCAGCATTTAGTCCCTTAGAAATGACCGAGCCGTGACGAAAGGGTGACGGCATACGGCGCATGAGATCGGGTGGCTTGGCCTTTTCTCGGCTGCTGGGCTTTGACTCGCAGGTAGCGGTGGACACGGCCGGGCCGATGTCCCAGCATTGTTGCTCAACCAGACGGATGGGGGGTGATGTGCATGGGTGATAAGTCTCCGAAATCGAAGGAACGTTCCAAGCAACAGGCATCGGCGGACAGGCAGCACAAGGATGCTCTGGCCAAGTCAAGGGCGCCGATTTCTGCGGTCAGCGCGGCGAAGAAGAAGTAGTTGCTTCGGAAGGAATCGATTCGGAAGCAATCGATTCGATCGTTGGTTTGCAAGGCGCCGGGGCGGAAAGAATCGCCGCCTCGGCGCCAAAGTCTCTCGCCCCAGCGTCCGGTCAACCGCAGACCTGCTAAATTCTTCGCATGCTTCGACCGACCGCAACCTTGCTGATCGACGGCCCCGTGGGGCCGATCCAGACCCTCGTCGATCCACCCGACGACGTGCGAGGCTTGGCGGTGATCGCGCATCCGCATCCTCTCCTGGGCGGGGCCAACAACAACAAGGTGGTCTACACGTTAGCCCATACCCTGCGCGACTTGGGCCACGTGGCCTTGCGCCCCAACTTTCGCGGCGTCGGCAAGAGCGCAGGCACCCACGATTTCGGTGAAGGCGAGACGGACGACCTGGTGACGGTGCTCGACGCTGCCATCAGGCAATGGGATCCCGCGGAAGCCCTGCCCGTCGTGTTGGCTGGATTTT
>CAZTTW010001213.1:0-1752 GCA_964616265.1 uncultured Myxococcales bacterium
GTGCTCGGCAACGTGGTCCGCAATGCGATTGAGGCGTCGAGTCCGGCGGACCCAGTGGTCATCGACGCGACGGTCGGGGAAAGCACAATTACCGTGCGCGTGGCAGACCGTGGCCGCGGCATGGACGACGCTACCTGCGCGCGCGCTCTTGAGCCCTTCTTCACCACCAAGCCGCCCGGGATTGGCCTCGGCCTTGGGTTGTTCCTGGCAGATCGCTTTACCCGCGACGTGGGTGGCCGTCTCGTGCTCGATTCTTTGCCCGGACGGGGAACAGAAGTCCGTATGGAGTTTTCTACCTGATGTTCGCGGCGGCGAATTCCTTGTTGCTCGTGGACGACGACGAGATCCTGCGCCACCGTTTGGCACGGGCCATGCTCGCGCGCGGCTATGCGACACACGAGGTGGCGACGGGGCGCGCGGCGATCGCGCTTTCTGGCGCCCGTCCATTCCACCACGCGCTCGTGGATTTGCGCCTGCCCGATACTAGCGGGCTCGATGTCGTTCGCGGGATCAAGGCCGCGTCTCCCCACACGCGCGTCGTGGTTCTTACCGGCTACGGCAGCATCGCTACCGCGCTCGAAGCCGTGCGTTTGGGTGCCGCCGACTATCTATCCAAGCCGGTAGATGCTGACGAGGTTGAACGCGCCCTAGAGCGTGATGGTGCCCGCTGCGAGCCGCCAGCAACCGCGCCATCTCTGGCACGGGTCGAGTGGGAGCACATCAATCGGGTACTTGCGGACTGTGAAGGCAACGTAACGACCGCGGCGCACGTGCTCGGTATTCACCGCCGTTCCCTGCAACGGAAGCTGGCGAAGTTTCCATTGGCGCGGTAATGGCCGCACTCTGCTCATCTGGTCTCGTATAGAAGACAAACCGACAGTTAGAGGCTACAATTTCCCCTATGATTGTTGGAATTCCCAAAGAAATCAAAGCACACGAGTACCGCGCCGGAATGCTTCCCGTCGGGGTCGAAGAGCTCTCCCGGGCGGGGCATCGAATTTTGGCGCAAAAGGGACTCGGCCTTGGAAGCGGCATCCGGGATGCCGACTACGAGCGCAGCGGAGCGGCTATCGTCGAGCACGCGGAAGAAATCTATTCTGTCGCCGACCTCGTGGTGAAGGTGAAGGAGCCTCAGCCTTCTGAGATTGCTTTGCTTCGCGAAGGACAGCTCGTTTTCACCTACTTTCACTTCGCTGCGAGTGAGGCTTTGACCCGCGGGGTGATTGCGTCTGGCGCGACAGCCGTCGCCTATGAGACGCTGCAAGACCGGCGCGGGAATCTTTGTCTGCTTACGCCCATGAGCGAGGTGGCGGGACGCATGAGCATCCAGCAGGGCGCGAAGTTCCTTGAACGACCGCAGGAAGGTCGGGGCATCTTGTTGGGTGGCGTGCCGGGCGTCGAACCCGCGCATATTACCGTGCTGGGTGGTGGTATTGTGGGCGCGCAGGCCGCGAAGATCGCGGCGGGTTTTGGCGCCTCGGTGGCCGTGCTCGATTCGAATCTCGATCGGTTGCGCTACTTGGACGACATTATGCCTCACAACGTGACGACTCTCTTTAGCGATCGTCATACGATTCTAGACCAACTTGGCAAGGCTGACTTGGTCGTTGGTGCGGTTCTGATTCGTGGCGCACGCACGCCTCGCTTGGTCAGGCGGGAGGATCTTGCGCTCATGAAGCCCGGTGCGGTGGTCGTCGACGTCGCGGTGGATCAGGGCGGATGCTTCGAGACCACCCACGCGACAACGCATTC
>CAZTTW010001214.1:0-1749 GCA_964616265.1 uncultured Myxococcales bacterium
CCAAACAGTCCACTCGCCGGAACCTTGGCGATGCCAACGATGACGCCTCGGTTGTCGTTTATCTCGAACGTTGTTCCCATCTTCGGATTCTCGAGCTTGGGAGATTCCGCATCCTGAACGAAGACGAACCCATTCTCCGCATAGATGTCCTCGATGTTGCCCTCGATGAGCACAGGCCGACCGAAAAGGCTGCTATCGTCGAGCCCGATGATCGACACCCCTTGGTAGGTTCCGTCCTGCAAGCGCGCCAGCCCGGCACCGAGATAGAGAGGGACTGCAAATTTCACCCCCTTCATACTGCGAGACGCGTCCAGCATGAAGTCGGGCATCGGAATACTGCTCGCGACGCTGGTCACGGAGCGATCCATCACCCAGAGCTTCGAGCCGGTGTTCGTCACGGTCGCGGATGCTTTCTTCATCATGCCAGCGAACATTGACGTCATCTGGATCATTAGAAAGACCGCAAACGTGATTCCGATAAGCAACGCTATGAACTTGCCCTTGTCGTTGACGAGGAGCTTATAGGCGATCTTCAGAATGCCCGTCATGAATGGCTAGCCTTGGTTCTTGACGGCTCTGTTCGCCCGTCCACGGAAGAACGATAAGCACAATGCGTGCCACGGCATTGATAGTGTCGTCGCAGCCTAGGGCTCGAGGCCAGCCCATCTTGGTGCGTTCCGTTCACTCGGCACAACTCTTGCGAACGCAGCGGCTGCAACGGAGAACGCTGAGTGATTGAAGGACGTCGTTGCGGAAGGTCCGTTCAAAATGGCTTGGCTTGTTTGCTTTGTCGCCGTTGCGCTTGTGGCGGCACTCGGAATCGTCGTCAACCTGAACCGAATTGGCTTCGAGCGGCGTCTCGAGAGAGAGATGCGTCGGCTCCTCGCCGTGCCGTCTTCCGCGGTACCCCAACCTGGCATCGCCGTTCTTCCGCCACCTGTTGCACGCTATCACCAGGGGATGACTGCCAAGCGTTTCAACGACAAGGGCAAGCTGCTGCCATGGGGTGGAATCTACCGCGACTGGCGAACTGTCTCAGGGATGCGCGTACCGTTCGAGGCGGAAGTGAGCTGGCAGCTTGATACCGGGCCGTTCACGTACGCGCATTGGTTCGTCGATTCCATGGACTACGACGACGCTCTGGCGCCGGGGTGCAATTGATTCGCTCAATTTCGTCGCGAGATCCCATCGTAATGATTGCGCGGCTAGCTGAGGACGGCTTTTCAACAGGAATCGGCAGCAGCGGGGCCAGGCCGGGCGGTGGCCTGGAATCTGCTTGTAGGTGGATCGACACGGGAGCAACATGCATATGAGCAGGCTGAAACAAGAACGGTCCGACGGCGGCGACGCATTTATTCCAGAGTCCGCACAGATTACCGGTACTCCGGATGGTGTCGCGGAGCTTATGGGAGAACAGTACCTCCGGGGAGCGAGCGGCGACGAAAGCGAAGGGGATACCTATGATGAAGAGGTGACCGAAGAACTGGGCGGTCCTTTTGTCGAAAGCCGCCCAGATGAAGAGTTTGGATCCACTCGGAAGACAGACGACAGGAGCATCCAGGGTAAAGGAACACGGCGACCGGCCACGCATCCGCTGCGCATTCCCTTGCCTCAGGCGGTGGGACCTTTGGCCATCGCTAGTCCTGACGAAGACATCGACGAAGGCGAGGCGGCATCGGACCGACTCGGGGTTCCGATGGCCGCCTCGGAAGTGCGGGCGGCCAGATTGGCTTCGGAGACAGGATCGGT
>CAZTTW010001215.1:0-1746 GCA_964616265.1 uncultured Myxococcales bacterium
GGGCTGCGACGCGGTTGACGTAGATGATTCGCTCGTCGCGATCCACCATGAACACCATGTCGGGGTAGATTTCGAACACCGAAGCGAGCCCGAGCCCGGTCTGCCTGAGGAGATCTTCGATTTCCGCGATGGTCAGCATGAAGCCCGCGCGAGTCGCATTCTAGCGCGAAGTTCACAGGCAAGGACGAAATGGCGTTCGCATGGCGTCGTTTGTCGCACCAGGTGCTCGCGTGCACACGAGGTACACGACGGGCGCACAGTGTAGCCGGCGATCGCGTGACGATGATGCTCTTCCGAAGCCTCGAACGACTCTGACCAACAGATAAATGGGCAAAGCTGCGGAACACGTCTATGATGAAGAGACGATTCGAGTGCTCCCTTAACCGAAACACTCTGCTCGTTCGCGTTCGATCTCTCACCCTGGGAGAGCACGCGAGCTTCACATGGCTGTCTTACGGCGAGTGCATTGGCAGCTATTTTGAGGAGGTCCCATGAGAGCGACAGCGACATCTCTTCGACTTCGTTTTTGCCGAGCGACGTTTTCTTTCGTCGCCATGACGGCGGCTTGCTCGAACCAAGATGCGCCAAGCGGCGAAGGGGCAGGTGGAACGACCTCGGCCATTCTGGGGCAGCCCCAAGGAGGCGCCGGCGAGACGAGTGTTGGCAGCGGCGGCACGTCTTCCGAGAGCGGTGGCACCGTCGGCTCGGGAGGACGCCGCGGAACAGGAGGTGCTTCGTCGAGGGGAGGGAGTGTCTCGGGCACCGGCGGTGCGGCGGGTGCTGCGGGCGTCGCGAGTGTAGGGGGGGCCGCGAGCGGCGGAGGCGCGGTTGCGAGCACCGGAAGCATTCAGCTTCGAGGCAACAAGATCCTGGATACCAAAGGAAACGCCATTGTCGCGCGTGGACCCGAGGATGTCGTGGCCAGCGCGAGTCAGACGAAGGAAATCGATCAGATCGCAGCGCTGGGAGCAAATGCGATGCGAATGCTGTTCACCCTCGATGCGGCGAATGGGATGACCCCGGCGGGTTTCGATACCTTGTTGGCGTCGGCGGTGTCGCACCACATGCTCGTTTGGATCTCTCTTTACGCGTGGGATTCCGCTCACAACTACGTAATCTCGAGCGCCCTCGGCGGTGGCAATCTCTATTCACTCACGGCTCCGGCAGGCACACCTGCCTGTTCGGGCTCGGCAGCGACGTCTTGCTATCTGGCCGTGTGGAACCGCCAGTGGCTCAAGGATCTGGTCAACAAATACCGCAGCAACATCATCATCGACGCCGGTCAAGAGTTCGTTCAGTCCGGCGATGCGTCCGTCGAGGCGGCGCGTGTGGCGTGGTCCACCGCGGCCAAGACCAACGTTCAATTCTTTCGCAGCCAGGGTTACACGAGCCCGCTCGAGATCATGGCAAACTTCCAGGGCCGCGACCTCTACTGCATCGTCGAATATGGGCAGGCGATTCGTGCCGTCGATACGGTAAGCGTGAATGGCGAGCCCCAGACCATGTTTGGTTGGCAGGCCTATTGGGGAACGACGGACAAATACTATCTAAGCTATCAAGGCGCGCTCCTTCTCGGTTCCAACCAATCGATCACCGCGGTCGACGCCATTCACAAGTTTGCGGCGACCCAGACTTTCCCCATCGAAATCGGCATCGACAATTACGCTTCGGACACCAACAAGGACTACCAGGGCGAAATCGACCAAGCCGCGACCGACTCTATGAGTTGGCTGTGGTGGTCGTGGA
>CAZTTW010001216.1:0-1745 GCA_964616265.1 uncultured Myxococcales bacterium
CCGTGGCTCGCCCCACGAGAGGTTATCCGCAGCACTTGCGGGACGGACTACTAGTCGTGGTCTTCATGGGGGATCCTCCGCTTATGGCGGCCAGGATAGCACGCCGACTTTTCCCGCTCCTTCTTCAGCAGGTCATCCCATCCACCGCGCGATGAAGGTCCTCGTCCGTTGGGTGCGAATAGACCGCCGTCGTCAGGATCGACTTTTGCCTGGCAAATCGCTGTGTGAGCCGGATGTCCTTGGTCTTGCGGTAGACGGCCGAGCAGGCCGAGTGGCGCAAAACGTGGAAGCTCACGTGGCGATCGAATCCCGCGCGTCGCTGCCAAACAGCGAACCCATGGCGAAGCTGGCGCGTGGATAGACGCTTACCGCGGTTGCTGGCGAACAGTGGGGCATTCGGGGCGAGGCTTTCGCGCTCCCAGGTCTTCCAGCCCCAGAACTTCTCCAGCTTCGCTCGTAGCGCCTCAGGGACGACCACGTCTTGCTGGGCGGGCGTGTCGCTGCTGCGCTTGAACACTCGGAGCACGATTCGCTTCTTCACTCTGCCGCCCGCCTCGAAGACATCGCCCACCTCGAGCCCGGCGAGTTCGTGCTCGCGCAGGCCCGTGGCCAGCGCCATTGAGTAGAGAATGTGGTCGCGGTACCCATCGCGCCGTTCAGCGGTGGCCGATAGCAGCTGGCGCTGCTCGTGATCGGTGAGGGTGCGATGTGGCGCGGAATTGTTGCCGGCGTAGAAGCCCATGATGAGTCCATGAACGCGTGGATTCGGGCCGCAGGCAAGTCCCTCAGCCGGGAATTGTGATGTGCATTTGCGGTCGAATTCAGGTCGTATTCGACTTGATGTCTTCGCCACACCACGGCTGTATGTGCTCATCGATCGGAACGAACCCGGTCGCAAACGCGGAGGCAGCGATGACAAAGATTCTTGGCAGCACGACGACCACAACGGCAGCGAGCACCCCTACCTGCGCGGCTACAAGGTTCGCATCGTGGCGGTGATGAAGAGAGCGGCGACGCCCGACCAAGACGACTCGTATCTGAGCGATGAGGAAGAGCTTGTCCGCGCTGGCGGTGTGACTGCTGACGATCGCGTTGAAGTGCAGCCCTGGTTGGCAGCCGAGCAACGTTGGAGCTTCGTGACGAGTGACCCGCGGGCCATCGACCTGGCCTGCTTCCGCAGGCTCACGAGATCCAATTGAAACTGAGTCGCTGGCGTGGCGAATCCACGCCGGCCTGAACGCGAAGGGAGACAACATGAGTACGAAGAACGAGAGCGCGAAGCTGGGCAGGATAAAGGTGAACGAGCTGCAGGCGAAGTTCGCCGAGGTGACTGGCGAGAAGACCCGCAGCCCGAATAAGACGTTCCTGATTCGCAAGATCGCCGAGGCGGTGCAGGCCAAGTCGGGTGTCGAGTCGAGCAGCCCCGGCGCGAAGGCCGCCACAACGATCGCCACCAAGGCCGCTGGTTCTGGCACCGAGAGGCTGACCAGGCTCGACGTGGCCGAGTTGCAGTCGCGCTACCTTGAAGTAATCGGGCGTCCAACGATCTCGACCAACAAGGCCTACCTGATCTGGAAGATCCGCGAGGCCAAGAAGGGGCACATCGTCCTTGGCCCCCGCAAGAGCGCACGCCGCGAAGGCGTCACGTTCAAGGTGCTGCCCCTGCGCCTAGAGAGCGAAGTGGTCGACAAGCTGGACGAGGCGTGGCGCTCGCGCGGCATCAAGAACCGCATGGAGTTCTTCCG
>CAZTTW010001217.1:0-1743 GCA_964616265.1 uncultured Myxococcales bacterium
CGCCACGCTTCGCGTGGCGACCTCTCCCCGCTGCGCGGGGGCGAGGTGTACCGCTGCGCGGGGGCCGAGGTGAACTGATCGGATCGGGATCCGGTCTCCCTCCCTCTCCGTCCATCTCTGCGCCCTCGGACTTCTTCTAAATTCCCAAGAACAGGCGCGTGCCGAAGTTCGGCTCGAGATCCGACGACAGGATCTTGCTGGCCGAGGTCTTCACGTCGTATTCCACGCGCTTGAACTCGAAGGTTTTCGTATCGGTATCGAAGATGGTGTAGCTGGCTCGCGGATCGAAATCGCGCGGCTGCCCGACCGAACCGACACTGACGATGTACTTCCAGTCGTCGCGCAGCTGGAACTTCAGGGTGACGACCTCTTGCGCGCCTTGGTGCTTGGGATTGATCGCGAAGGCTTTGCACAAGTGCGAATGGCCGATGAGCGTCAGCTGCGGCAGACGCTCCCAAATCGCCAAGCACTGCGCCGCCTGGTCGCGCGCGAAGATGTAGTCGAAATCCTCGACGCTGATGGGCGAGCCGTGACAGAAGAGCACGTTGTTTTCGCGGTACTCGTAGGGCAGCGACTTCAGCCACGCCATGTTCTGCGGCTCGAGCATATGCGCGTGCTTGTCCAGCACGTGGCGAGCAGCGTGATAGTAGTACGAGTAGTCCATCCGACCGGAAACGGCGGCGTCGTGATTGCCGAGGATGGTTTGCGCCACCGTCGCGCGCATGAGATTGCACGCTTCGTTCGGGCTTGCGCCGTAGCCAACGGTATCGCCCAGACAGATGTACTTGTCGATACTCTCCGTCTGGAACGCCTTGAGTACCGTCTCAAGCGCCTCGATGTTCGCGTGTGTGTCCGAAAGGATGCCGTAGCGCATCTTCCAGCCACTATAGCATCAAGGTTTCCGCATCGCCGCGAACAACTGTCCTCATGTTAGAAGCCTTTCTCGCTCATGCCCTCCGTCGTGCTTTCCTGCTTCTTCCTTTCCGGCGCCTCGGGACTGATCCTCGAGCTTTTGTGGACGCGTATGCTGACGCTGGTCTTCGGCTCGACAGCTCTCGCGGTGTCCACCGTGCTGACGGCCTACATGGGCGGGCTCGGGCTTGGCTCGTACCTGGCCGGCAAAATTAGTGACCGGCTGAAGGATCCCGTACGAGCGTACGCGTTGGCCGAGGCCGCCATCGGCATCTATGCGCTGTCGGTGCCGTGGATCATTGGGTTTTACCCCGGCCTCAACCAATGGCTGTGGGCGACGTTCGGCGACCGCTACACGTTGCTTTCCGTCCTGCGCTTCTTCGCCTCGGCGGGGCTGCTCATCGTTCCCACGACGCTGATGGGCGCCACCCTGCCGATTCTGGCGCGCTATTTCGTGTCGCGACCGCTCGAGCTCGGACGCGTCAGCCTGCGACTCGGAACCCTTTACGCCATCAACCTCTTCGGTGCCGTGGCGGGCTCGTTCCTGGCGGGCTTCGTCTTTCTACCGATGGTCGGCATTCGCAGCACCAACTGGATCGCCGCCAGCTTCGACATTTCGCTGGCCATTGCCATCGTCGTCGCCAAGCGCCTGGTGCCGAAGAAACTTGCGGCTGCCCGGAATGCGCCTGACGCGCTGGCCGCCGCGACCGCCGTCAAGGCACCCGCGCAGCCAGCCGTCACGGTCTCCACCGCCGCCCGCCGTGCCGTCTTGCTGTCGTTCGCGGTGTCGGGCGCCACGGCCATGGCCCTGCAAGTGCTGTGGACGCGCGC
>CAZTTW010001218.1:0-1738 GCA_964616265.1 uncultured Myxococcales bacterium
TGTTCGAGTGCTGGAGATCTCATCCGGAACGCACGAGAGGGATGGAGGAGGCGCTACTATTCGTGCATGTCTGTACGCACCGGCATCCTCCTTCTGTCCCTCACCTTCGCCTGTTCCCACGCGCTCAAAGGTGGCAACAAAGACGCAGCCGCGGATGGCCCGGAGAGCAGTGGCGGCAGTGGCGGCCAAAGCGACGGCGGCGTCGGCGGCAGCGCTCCCGCCGGTGGATCGATGGCCGGCTCTGGCGGCAATGCTGGCTCGGGCGGAATCCCTCTCGTCGGAACCGGAGGCTGCTGGTGGAGCAAGTCCCCCGGCGCTGGCGGCATGCAGCCCGGCGATCACGATGGTTGGCCGGATTCGCCCTCGCGCACGCCCGGCGCCGCGGCCGCGCGCACGCGCGTGGACGCCTGGACCGCGATGTCCTCAACCGACGCACCGAGCGGCCCTCGCAGGGATGCAACGGCGGTCTGGACCGGCAAAGAGATGATCGTCTGGGGCGGCGACGACAGTCATCCGGAGGCCACCGGCGGTCGCTACGATCCCGTGACCGATTCGTGGAAGGCGGTCAGTACCTCGGTCGCTCCCAGAGCGCGCAGCGGTCACGTCGCAGTATGGACCGGCAGTGAGATGATCGTCTGGGGCGGCTACGATGGCAGCAGTCATCTCAGCTCGGGTGGTCGCTACGATCCGGTGGCGGACACCTGGACCGCGATGAGCACAACCGCCGCCCCTACGAGCACCAGCAGTCCAAGCGCGGTGTGGACCGGCAGTGAGATAATCGTCTGGGGCGGGATGGACGCAGTGATGAGCGGCCGCTACAGCCCCGCTACCGATACGTGGCGACCGCTGGCCACAGCGGGCGCACCGCTGTCTCAAATTGGCAGCACGGCAGTCTGGACGGGCAGCGAGATGATCGTCTGGGGCGGCTACCTTGCAAACGCGTGCGACTTGGCTCTCGGCGCGATCTACAACCCGACCACGGATTCTTGGCGGCCGATGACCACCGTCGGGGCGCCCCATCCCCGCACCGGTCACGCGGCGGCGTGGACTGGCACGCAAATGATCGTCTGGGGCGGCGACAACTTGTCGACCAACGCCGGCAGCTACGATCCTGTTCGTGACACTTGGTACGCGCTTTCCGAGGTAGATGCTCCATCGCCGCGAAGCAATCCTCTCGCCTTTTTCCTGCCCGACCTCGATGCCGCGGGAGCTGGGCGCATGATCGTCTGGGGCGGAGGCTACGACTACACCACCGTCACGGGCGGCATCTACGACTTTGTGCCCGATCGCTGGCAGGTCGTAGCCCCCTACCCGAACGTCGACAGCGCGGCCCTAAACCAGTCATCGCGGACCGTCGTGTGGACGGGCAGCGAGCTTTTGGTATGGGACGCCGCCACTGGCGTCGGGGCAAGGTATCGGCCGTAGGCGATGCCCAGCCGCTGTCTTCACGTCGGCATCGGCGTCGCAAGCTGTCCCCTCGGAAAGTCTACCTCCGCCCGCGTGGCCCAGACAGGGGCTTCACTATCGCGTCGACGAATGCGACCTCTAATTCGTGTACATTTCCCGCATGGCTACCTTTGACCTTGCTTCGCTTCTTTGTCCGGACCTGGCGGATGTCGCCGCCTATGTGCCGGATCTGCGCCCCTACGAGATCCGCTTGGACGCGAATGAGGCACCCTCGCTCCTCCCGGCTGGCGTGCTCGCGCTGCGGTTTAAAGGCACCGACGACCTGAGTTTG
>CAZTTW010001219.1:0-1733 GCA_964616265.1 uncultured Myxococcales bacterium
TGGCGGCCAAGCGACTGGCATTCTCGCTGGCGAGGGATTCGGCGCACGCCCGGAAAAGTGAGATAAAAAGGTATCCACGAATGAGCGAGCGCAGGGTGGTGGTGCTGCTGCCCATGATCTCGGGCATGCTTCCCGTGGGCCAGGCAACTTTGGTCAAGCCTTCTTGCCACTGCACATCGAGCGGTAACAATCGTTGGCTGACTGGCTCGTAGAGCGCCCCAGCCTTCGGGCAGTTGTGAAAGATATAGAGTCGCGCGTAGTCGCCTTGGGCGCGATGGGCTTCGCTTTCGATTTGAATCTGCCCCACCAGCGGGGTGATGGCCTGAACGGAATTTGGCACGGCAAAGAGGCCCATGAGCGGCAGGCGCGCGTCCGCCAGACGCGCGTGAACGCGTTCACCAACAGCCCACACTTGGGGGTTGCCGGGCAGAGCCGCGAGGGTCTTGACCGCAAAGTCGGCCACCACATCGTTGAACTGGCCCACCAATCCTTGGTCGGAGCCGAAGACGATCGCGCCAAGCGCACCCGACTCGGCCTCGTCGTTCCTCCTTGCGAGCCGAGATGCCGGAGCTCTTTCGCGAAAGCACGCGCCCAATCCCAACTCCACAGTGCGATAGTAGTCCGCTAACGCGTGCACTGATCTTTCATATTGTCCGATGCTGGAGGCAGCCAAGGCTTTCATGGTGCGAACGACGGATTGGAGGTCACCAGCGCTCTTGAGCTTTCGGCGCAGGCTCGCCGTGGTGTCGCTCAAGACTTCTCCTTGGGCTCTGGCTTGGGTTGAAATGGTGCGAGGGCCTGGCGGGCGATTTCAACAATCGCTTCGTGGTCCTCGTCGCTCAACTTCGTGGCGGACTCGAATCGCGCAGACACTTCGGGCGCGATGCCTGCCGCCGCCGTCTGTACGGCGCGCTCGGCGTCGATCATTTTGTCCAGCGGAACCGGGGCGAAAAGGTCCGCGGTCAAAGCCAGCAGCACGGCGATCTGCGCGGATACCGACGCAGGGGAAAATTCCGGCTGTTTGAGGCAGGCACGGATACGCCGTCCATGCTCGATGATCTTGCGAGTGTTGTCATCCAGGCGGGCGCCGAAGCGGGCGAAGGTCTCTAGCTCCTCGAACTGCGCGTACGCAAGCTTGAGGTCACCCGCCACTGCTCGGTAAACGGCCCGTTGCGCCTTGCCGCCGACACGCGAAACGGATTTGCCGACATCGACGGCAGGCAAAACGCCCAGCTCGAACAGGGAGGGCGACAGGTAGATTTGTCCGTCGGTGATGGAAATCAAATTCGTCGGAATGTAGGCAGAAATGTTCTGCGCTTCGGTCTCGATGATGGGCAAGGCGGTGAGCGAGCCACCGCCGAGCTCTGGGCGCAGTCGGGTAGCCCGCTCGAGCAGACGCGAGTGGATGTAGAAGATGTCGCCGGGAAAGGCTTCGCGGCCGGGTGGCCGACGGAGAAGGAGGGAAATCTCGCGATAGGCGCGGGCGTGTTGCGTGAGATCGTCGTACACGATGAGCACGTCGCGTCCTTCCCCCATGAAATACTCCGCGACGCTGGTCGCGGCGTAGGGAGCGATATAGGTGAGTCCAGGCGGGTCGTTGCCCTCGCTCACCACCACAACGGTGTAGTCGAGCGCGCTCTTCTCGCGCAAGACTGCCACGACCTTGGCCACGGCGGAAGCACGCTGGCCAATGGCGCAATAGACGCAAACGACATTCTGGTCGCGTTGGTTGA
>CAZTTW010001220.1:0-1724 GCA_964616265.1 uncultured Myxococcales bacterium
TGGTATGGATCGCATCGAGACACACTGCCGATCATGACGCGACAGGCGTTTGTCTTATCCAGATCATTGCCTCGGTAAAGGCGAGGCTACGGGTACTGCCGTCGGCGGAATCCATGGTTAGGCTGCCTGGTATACCGCGTATGCTCGGCGCCGTGGCGAACGCGCGAGCTCGATCCGAGGATTCCCGAGGACACGGGCACGCCCCGTGGAAGCGCAGGCCGCCAACGCAGCGTGACCCACTATTCCCCTTGAACCCGGCGTGTCGGCAGCGTAAGAGGCCCCGGCCACATGATCACCGTCCAGAACCTTTCCGTCGCGTTCGGCAGCCAGACCTTGTTCGAGGGGGTGGACGTCAAGTTTACGCCCGGCAATTGCTATGGGCTCATCGGCGCCAACGGTGCCGGAAAGTCGACGTTCCTGAAGTGCCTGGCGGGCAAGCTCGAGTCAAGCTCCGGCTCCGTGAGCATCGAGCCGAACAAGCGGCTCAGCATGCTTTCCCAGGATCACTTCGCCTTCAACGAGGTGCCGGCCCTGACGGCGGTCATCATGGGCCACAAGGTCCTGCACGCGCTGATGGTGGAGAAGGACGCGCTCTATGCGAAGCCAGACTTCAGCGAGGCCGACGGCGTGCGCGCCGGTGAGCTGGAGGCCGCCTTCTCCGACCTCAACGGCTGGGACGCCGAGGCCGAGGCTGCCAAGCTGCTGAGCGAGCTGGGGGTCCCCGCGGCCAAGCACTCTTCGCTCATGAAGGAGCTGCCCGACAGCGAAAAGGTCCGCGTCCTCATGGCCCAGGCGCTCTTCGGCAATCCGGACATCCTCCTCCTGGACGAGCCCACGAACCACCTGGACGTCGATTCGATCCTCTGGCTGGAGGAGTTCCTGCTCAACTTCCCGAACACCGTGGTGGTCGTCTCCCACGACCGGCACTTCCTCGACAAGGTGTGCACCCACGTCGCCGACATTGATTTCGGCAAGGTGACGCTCTACTCCGGGAACTACACGTTCTGGTACGAGACCAGCCAGATGGCGCTCGCACAGCGCGCGGCCTCAAACAAGAAGAAGTCTGAACAGATCGACGACCTGAAGGCGTTCATCGCGCGGTTCAGCGCCAACGCCTCAAAATCGAGACAGGCGTCCTCGCGAAAGAAGCTGCTCGACAAGATCACGCTGGATGACATCCGGCCGTCGTCCCGCAAGTACCCCTTCATCCAGTTCAAGGCGGAACGCGCCCTCGGTAAGGAGGTGGTGAAAGTGGAAGGCCTCCGCAAGACCGTCGGCGGTGAGGTGCTGTTCGACGGGCTCTCCTTCTCGGTGGGCCGAGGCGAGCGCGTCGCGCTGGTCGGCGACGAGCGCGTGGTCTCGGCCCTCCTCGACGTCCTCGCCGGAGAATCCAAGCCCGACGCCGGCACCGTCACCTGGGGACCCTCGGCCAAGGTCGCCTACTTTCCGAAGGACAACAACACGTACTTCGTCACCGACAAGAGCGTCCTCGAGTGGCTGCGCGAGTACGCGCCAGACACCCGGGATGAACCCTTCATCCGTTCGTTCCTGGGCCGTATGCTCTTCACCTCCGACGAGGTTCACAAGAAGGTCGCGGTCCTTTCGGGAGGCGAGCGGGTGCGTTGCATGCTCTCCCGCCTGATGCTGCAGGACCCGAACACTCTCGTGCTGAATCAGCCCACCAATCATCTCGATCTCGAATCGATCACGGCGCTCAACAATGG
>CAZTTW010001221.1:0-1724 GCA_964616265.1 uncultured Myxococcales bacterium
CCGCTAGGCAAAGCCTTCGACATCGGCGCTTACGAGTTCGCTCAGTAGCCCAGGCATTCGGGGCGCTCGCACCGATGCCAGGTTGGCGCATCCAACGAAGCTTTCTGGACTGGCACAGGCGCGGCGCCACACTACAATCACCGGGTGCACAGCTCCATTGAAGCCATCCTGACAAGCAAAGAACACATCGCGACCGGTGTGTGCGATCTGCGCTTCACGATTAAGTCGCCAGCCCGGCTGGGGTTCCAGGCCGGGCAGTTCGTGACTCTGCACGTGCCAGGGGGAGATGCGGGTGCCTCCGTGAGGCGCAGCTACTCCATTGCGTCGCCCACCTTTCGCGGCGAACAGGTACGAGTGATCGCCCGCCAGATCCCGGGCGGCCACGCCAGCGAATACTTCACCCGACTGTCGCCGGGCGACCCTGTTTCCATGACAGGTCCCTTCGGAGCTTTCACACTGGGAGAGTCGCATCCCGGCGACCTCGTGTTTGGTACGACGGGAACCGGAGTTGCCACTATCATGCCGATGCTCGAGGAGCTTGCGCGCGCGCCAGAGCGAGCACCGGGGAGACGGCTCGTCTACTGGGGGCTGCGCCGGACGGAGGATATCTTCGCACGTGATGAGCTCGAGGACTTGTGCCGGCGCGCGGGTGCCGAACTGTGCATTCACTTGAGCTCCGCAGGGCCGGGATGGCAAGGGCGTCAAGGACGTATCAATGGCAGCGTCCTCTCGCTTTTGCCAGGGCTCCGTGCACCGGTATTCTATCTGGTCGGCAACGGGGCCATGGTCGCGGAGATGCGATCCTCGCTGGTCGAGCGCGGAGTGGACCGCAAGCATCAGATTCGCACCGAAGCTTTCTTCAGCTAAAGCCTGTCGGGAAATTCGAAGGCCTCCCCGCGCAGATTGGCCAGCGTGGGCGGTAGCGTGAGCGAGCAGGTCCGGACTCCACCCGGCTTCTGTTACTTCGCTCCACCGTAGAAATAGTAGTCGGCGCTGTAATCGGCGCGAACTTCCGCGCCGAAGTTCGCGGCATCGCAACCAGAAACAGGAGCCTTTCCTTGGATCGTGTTCACGCGCTGAATGTATTCCACCTTCGAGAAGACACCGTTCCCCACGTGCGTAGTCGCCTGAAGCAAAAGCCAGGGTATGGAATCAGACTGCGGTGCATCGGCCTGCGCGATCTTCCTTCCGTGTACCGAGCTTCCATCGTTCGAGGTCCAATTCGGCCCCTCGCCGTGAGTACCAACCTGGTTGTCCTTGGCATCGAACAGTTTGGCGGCAGGCGCTTTCAACGTCCAAGCCGGCGCTCCGCTGGCGGACGCGATGCAGGTGTACACCTGCGCCCCAACGGCATGAAAGCGCGCCAACAAGCTGCCCCCCGAAGGGACGCGAATGGCTGCGGGCAGCGCCTCCGCCCGAAGAGCCTTGTCATCCATGCTCGTGGGTGTCGTTCCATGGGCGCATCCCGACGCAACCGCCACAATAAGAAAGGGAATCATCCGGTCGAGCTTCACTGTCGCACCTCCGTTGCGAACAGCCTGACCGACTTCCTCCAATCGTGCCACTCCGGCGCTCATGTGAAAAGGATCCCGCGGCGATGCCCCGTCCTATCGGGTGTCTTTCGGTCTTCGGACAAGGACAAGACCAAGTGGAGCGAGCAGCAGCAACGGTGCATGGTTCGAGCGACCGCGGCCATCTCGACCGAGCTCGCACGAGCAGCCCGA
>CAZTTW010001222.1:0-1722 GCA_964616265.1 uncultured Myxococcales bacterium
GACCACCGAGAGGCCCGTATGCCGACGGCCGAACTTACGCAGCTCCCGCGCCACCTGCGCACTCAGCTCGCGAGTTGGACACAACACCAGCGCGCCGGTAGTACGCGTCTGCAGGTCCAACTTGTCCAACTTGTCGATGAGCGGAAAGCCAAACGCGGCGGTCTTGCCGGTGCCGGTCTTCGACTGGGCCACCACATCCTTGCCTTCGAGCAAGACCGGAATTGCTTGCGCCTGGATAGGCGTGGGCGTCGTAAAACCGAGCTCAGAGGCCACGGTCAATAGCGCCTTCGACAGCGCGAGCTCGCAGAAATCGGTCTTCATCCGGCAGACACCATAGCAGGTGTCGGAAGGGGCATCGGGCCGAACCTTTAGAAACGACCGCCCAAAACCACGCTAGCACCACCGTCCCGAAGAGGCGCCAAGCCTGCCGAGGTGAAGCTGACACGCGGGACGCGCGACGTCTCGACGGGCGCGGCCGAGTCGTCGGTGTTTGGCGACGCATCCGTCCACGCAAGACTGTAATCCACAATCATGGCGGTCACGAGCCCGAGCCCGCCGCCCACGACCGCCCCACCCAATCCACAGAAATCCTCGCTGTGCGATCCACAATTCTCGGCCGCCACGCCAAGGATCGCACCCAGCAGGGCGAAGCCTCCACGCATGAGCGGGCTTACCACGGCCAGTCCAGGCCGCCTGTGGATCCCGTGGACGACACTGCCGCCGAAAAAAAAGCTCAATTCACCCACACTGGCGATGGTGCCCCCACCAGCCATACCTGCGATGAGAGCAATCGAGGCCGCGTCGTTCAGCATGAGCTGATAGCCGTACCACTGACGCTTGGCCGACGGCGCAGGCATGGGCCGTGCAACTCGCAACGCTGGCGGCGCTGCCAAGGTGCCTTCATTGAACGGCTGCGGCTGATACGGCAGCGCGGCCGAATCGGCCGGTTTTTGCTGCGTGGCCTCTTCGGCACAGATGCCGCGACTGGCGGTCGTGAGCAGGACAGTGATGGCCAACTGGGAAGTCAGTAGGCACCGGACAGCAATCGGATGGCAACGTCTGTGGCGAAGCATGGCGACTCGGTCGACTGCAAGGCCAGAGCCAGTTTCTTCGAGCGATCCGCACTGGCTTTTCCGGTGCTCGATCGGCGAAATGAACACAGTCCGTGTCAGATCCTGTCAGATTCTTGTCGGGTTTCGCGCCTATTGGTACCAAGCGACCAAAGACGTACGCTGCTAGAGCGTCGAGCAAACCGACTGAGCGGCCATCGCCGTGGCAAGGCTCTTCAGATCGTCGGTCAGCCGCTGGACGCCGGTAGGAACCGCTCGGCAGCCGGCCCCAGCCGTCGACGAGCACGGCGCGCCGACCAGAATCGTTCCGCCAGCGGCACGGGTGATTGACCACACTGCTCCGTCCATGGGCCGTTGGTCGAAGCCATACAGCTGCAGCGAACCCGTCGCAAACGCCGCTTGAACATCTGCGTTCGCCAGATCCTGAACGATGGTTGACACCGAGACCACCGCGGACGCTCCGCACGCGGGTAGCGCAGGACTGCAAGAGCGCACGGTATCCCCATCGGTGATGCCGCGGTAGTCGGTACGAGTGATCGTCATGCCCGTCGTCGGATCGAGCGTGTACGCGTAGGCATAGGCAACGAGGCCGCCTGTATATCCAAAGGTGAGGGCAGAGACGAGCACGCACGAAGGCACACTGGCATCGAAG
>CAZTTW010001223.1:0-1720 GCA_964616265.1 uncultured Myxococcales bacterium
TGGCCCCGAGTACCTGCCGTAGCTCCGCCGCGGTGGTCGGGTCGAGATACAGTCGCTGATCGATCGTCTGGCGATCGAGCGCGCCACCGCTGGCTTGCGGCGAGGTCTTGGCCGAGGCGGTGGCCTCGGACGAGATTACCGCTGGAGCGGCAGTTGCGGATGATGCGCCCGTAGCGCCATTCGAGTCGACGGTGAGGGTTGTGCTACCGCCGCTCTTCGTGGTCGAGCCGCTCGAGGGCAGCGGCTGGAGCGGCCGCTGTGCGGCCGCGGAGGTTGCCAGGCTGCGCTTGGAAGATTCCAGACCCGAAAAAGGATCGCGGTCCCAGGCGCCGGCACGTCGGCGCAGCAGTCGGCGGTTGCGCAGCTCTTCGGCCGCCGTGGCGAGACGATCCGCTTCTCCGTCGAGCTTTTGCGCCTGGTCAGCGAAGAGTCCCGCCTTGGCCTCCAGCTCGACGCTTCCGTCCTGGGGCGATACCTGCGGCGGCGCCGGCGGTGGCCTGCTGCTGGAAGCGTCCCCCGAAACCCAGCCGAGTGCGCGAAGTCTGGCCTCGGTTTCCGTGACCTTCTTGGCGAGCGCTTCGGCGTCGGCCATGCGATCGCGCAAGCGGTAGTCGCCGCGCACCGATCGACTGCTCCGCTTGAGCACGGCGACCTCGGCGTTGGCGCGCGCGAGCTCGGCCTGCAGCCGCTCGAGATCCGCCAGCGACTGGCGCACGGCGGTTGCATTCGTTCCCGCGGGCTGGGCCAAGGCCATCGGGGGCGACATCAACCATGCGCCCAGGACGGCGGCAGCAATGGATGTCGAGAGAACGCGCATTTGCTCAGGATACTAGCAAGCTGTGAGCCAGCCGGCAGCGGGCTAAAAGCTGTGGAGTTGAAGCTCGGGTATCTCAGTTTTTTGAGGACCCCTCCGAGGAACACGGTGGCTAACGAGGACGGAGCTGTTCTTTCCACGGCGCCGCTTTCGGGTTCTACTGAGGCATGCAGAAAACTATCGCGGCGTGGTTTGTACTCGGGCTCGTTAGCGCGTTTGGGTCGTCATGCGCAACGTCCGCGTCCGTGCAGGCGTCTCGGTCGACCGGCAACGCACTTCTCGATTACTATCCACTTTTGCCCGGCTGGGGTTGGGCGTACGACGTCGAAAACGGTGGCGGAAAGGTGCTCGCGCTCTATTCCGTCGCCGAACGTCGCGGCGACATTGCCGTCGTGAAGAACGGCGAGCGCCGCATCGAGTACGCCATTCGGCCCGACGGAATTGCGCGCATGGAAGGCAGCGTGACGGCCGACTTTCTCCTCAAGCTGCCGATCCGCAAAGGCGCATCGTGGGTCGTGACCGACGGACAGGCGACCATCGTCGAAGCCGGGGCACAGGTCACCTTGGCCTCGGGCACCTACCATGATTGCATCGTGGTCGAGGAGGTGCGCGGCCAGCCCAGTCGAGTCACGCGTACGACCTACTGCCAAGGCGAAGGTCCCGTGGCCATCGAGATGCGCGTGCAGAGGCCCATGAAAATGGAATTCGAAACCATGGTGCGAGCCAGCCTGCTGAGCGTCACTCGACCGGAGGAAGCCGGCAAATAGGACTGAGGGCCGAGCCGCAGCAGGAAGGGCAAGACGGAAAGTCCGACGGTGACGGCGCGTCGACAGATCGCGAGCAAGCGATGCCAAAAGTCCTTTGAGTTGCCAAATCGCTCGGCTACGACACGCTATCAGCGCCAAG